>CAYUYS010000061.1:0-9627 GCA_964449415.1 uncultured Paludibacteraceae bacterium
GCCTAAAAAAAGTGTCTTTTCGTAGCCGGAAGGCCGTTTTCGGGCGGCAAAAGTACAAAAATCTACTCAGTTGACCGAATCTTTTTCTGGTAGAAGAGGATATTTCTGTACAGATTGCTGACGCTCGGTTGTACCGGTTGCTCGGTATGCCGGTTTTCTTTCGGGTAGGAGATAATGAAGTCGAGCAGCTGGTTGTCTGTGTGTTGCAGGCCTATTTTGCAGGATGCGTTGGCGTAGAGCAGCACGTAGAGCAGCGGCAGGCAGGGCGACAGGGTCAAGTCCATGACAATGTCGAATTGCCGGGTGATAATCGGCAGCAGAATTTCCTTTTTCGGTTTGCCGGTCAGGTCGATGTCTTTTTTGTACAGAAAGTGGGTGTTGTTGTCCGGCTGCGTGGTGCGCGCGGCTTCGTCGTCGGCCGAAAAGCAGCAGGTGATTACCTGTTTGCCGGCGGCGGTCAGTTCCCGTATGATTTGTTCCAGTTGGCTGCGTTGCCCTGTGGCCGTATCTTCGTAGAGCAGCAAGATGCGTTGTGCGTGCGCATAGTCGACGTACTTTTTTATGCGCTCTTGGTGGTTGGCGTGCCAGTTTGCGCGCCAGGAGAGGATACGGTGTTTGAAAGTCTTTTTCATTGGGTTATTGTTTTGTGGCCGTCCGGTCAGAACAGCGTGGGCTGTTGCGAGGCCGGTGGCGGAGTTTGTATTGGGTTGTCGACGCGGTGGTCGTTGATGAGTTTCAGAAAATCCTGTTCGCTAATCAGGGCGATTCCCAGCTTTTTGGCTTTTTCTAATTTGGCCGGGCCCATGTTGTTGCCGGCCAGCAGGTAATCTGTTTTGGCCGAGACGGCCGACTGGTTCCTGCCGCCGTTGGCTTCGATCAGTTGTTTGTATTCCTCGCGCGAGTGCAGCTCGAATGTGCCGCTTATCACGAAGGTTTTGTTCTGCAAAAGCTTGGTTTGGGCCTGCTTGTTTTCCTCTGTGTGGAATTTCAGGCCGTGCGCCTTCAGCCGCCGGATAATTTCCCGGTTTTCCGCCGAGCGGAAATAGTTGTGTACGCTTTCTGCTATGCGCGCGCCCACTTCGTCCACGGCCAGCAGTTCGGCTTCGGTGGCGGCGGCCAGCGCGTCTATGTCTTTGAATGCGGCTGCAATCTTTTTGGCCGTTGTTTCTCCGACAAAGCGTATGCCCAAGGCAAACAACACGCGCTCGAAGGGAACTTGTTTCGATTTTTCGCAGGCGGCCAGAATATTCTGTGCCGATTTGGTTCCCAGATACTCCTGCTGCGCCAGCGCGGGGATGGTCAGGTCGTATATGTCGGCAATGTTGTCAATCAGTCCGTTTTTGTACAATGCCCGGACGGTTTCGCTGCCTAATCCTTCAATATTCATGGCTTTTCGGGCCGTGAAATGTTCTATTTTGCCGATGCGTCTGGGCGGACAGCCGTTTTCGTTGGGGCAATAGTGCGCGGCTTCTCCGTCGTAGCGTACGAGCGGCGTTCCGCATTCGGGACAGTTGTGGACAAACGTAATTTGTTCGCCGCGCGGTTCGTTGCCTTCGGTTTGTTTGACGCCGGTTATTTTCGGGATGATTTCGCCGCCTTTTTCCACGTACACGCGGTCGCCTATGTGCAGGTTGAGCCCTGCCATGATGTCGGCATTGTGCAGCGATGCTCTTTTTACTATGGTGCCGGAGAGTTGCACCGGTTCGAGGTTGGCTACCGGCGTTACGGCCCCCGTGCGCCCCACCTGGTAGGAAACGGAGCGGAGAATGGTTACGGCGCGTTCGGCCTGGAACTTGTATGCGATGGCCCAGCGGGGCGATTTGGCGGTATAGCCCAATAGTTGTTGTTGTTCCAGCGCGTTTACTTTGAGCACGATGCCATCGGTGGCCACGGGCAGGTTTTTGCGTTCGGTATCCCAGAAGTTTACAAACTGCATGATGTCCTCTATGCTGTGGCATACCCGTACGGCATCGGATATTTTGAATCCCCAGCGTCGGGCGGCTTCCAGATTGTCAGCGTGCCGCTTGCCGGGAAGATGTTCGCCCAACACGTAATACAGGTATGCGTCCAATTTGCGTTCTGCCACAACGGCGGGGTTCTGTTGCTTCAATGTGCCGGATGCGGCGTTGCGCGGGTTGGCAAACAGCGGTTCTTCCTGTTCTTCCCGTTCGCGGTTCAGTTGTTCAAACACGGCCCAGGGCATCAGTATCTCTCCGCGTATTTCAAATTGGTCGGGATAGTCGCCGTGCAGCTTCAGCGGGATGCAGCGTATGGTTTTTACGTTGGCCGTCACGTCATCGCCCCTTACGCCATCCCCGCGCGTCACGGCCCGGACCAGCCTGCCGTGTTCGTAAACTAACGAAATGGATGTACCATCGTATTTCAGTTCGCCCACCACTTCGAACGGCCGGCCTCCTAATCCCTTGCTGACGCGCTCGTACCAGTCGCGGATGTCTGCTTCCGAATAGGTGTTGGACAACGAAAGCATGGGATATTGGTGTGCTACCTGCACGAAGTTTTTGGTCAGGTCGCTGCCCACCCGTTGGGTAGGGGAGTGCGGGTCGTAAAACTCCGGCCATGCCGCTTCTAAGCGCTGCAATTCGTGCATTTTCTCATCGAATTCCCGGTCGGATATGGTCGGGTGGTTCAGGACATAGTAATTATGGTTGTGTATGTCGAGTTCACTGCGTAGGTTTTCTATGCGTGTGCGTGCCGTTTCCTTCTTTTCCATAATATTTTGTCCGCTTATCGGCTTTTGATGATTTTGGCTTGTTTCATAACTCCGTCGCCATACAATCGTATGACATATACGCCGGCCGGCCAATGGTTTGTGTTCACCGTGTAGGTAGGCGTGTCGATTATGCTTTGTGCGAGTATCGTATTGCCGAACACGGAGTAAATATACAGGTAGGCGTTTTCGGCATCGCTGATGGTGAGTGGTGCTTCGCCCAGCGCAAATTCGGCAACGTTTATGCTGACGCGTTCCTCGAACGGCAGCAGCGAACGGTTCACCGTACCGAGCGATAGCCCTACGATGATGGGATCGTGGTCGGAGCAGCGGAACATGGTGCCGTCGTTCCACGAACCGTCGTAGGTGTATCTGTCGTTTTCATCCGAATTGATGTGATAGGCTGTCATGCCGGTAACTTGTTCGTACATGCTCGGGCTTGCCAAGGCGTGGTCTAAATAGCCGGCCTGTCCGTAGTAGGTATAGGAGTAGGAACTGTCGCCGTGAAAAACTCTGTGCAGGTCGTAGAATCCGGCATCGGTAAACACGCGCACCGGGTCTTCTTTGGCGTATGCGTTCAGGTCGCCCATAACGAGGAAATCGGCATCGTCCCAATAGTTTTTGCTGTTGTTCAGCATTTGCAGGACGGCTGTGGCCTCTTGGGTTCTTGTGTAGTTGTAGGAGCCTTGTCCGTCGCCTTGATCGGCATCCTGTCCGCTTGCCGATCCGCTCTTGGCCTTGAAGTGGTTTATGCTGAGTATGAATTTTTCCTGATTTTCGTTGAGTATGAATGCCTGCGCTTTTTTACGGTTGCGCACGCCGGTTTCGTCGCTTTGCAGATTGCCGTAAGGCGTTACCGTTGCGGCATTGTAGAGATAGCCGGCCTTGGTGTACGACCCGTTTGATGTGCCGCCATCATTAATATAGGTATAAGTTGTCGTCCCTTTGGCCTGATTCATGGCGTCGGCCAGTTTTTTCAAGGCAGCCTGACCTTGTTCTATTTCTACCAGACCATATATGTCGGCATCGACGGCCAGCAGGGCCTGGAGTATTTTTTCGTGCTGTTTGGCTGCTTCGTTGGCGTTGTCAGGCCCGTAGCCGGTTCCCAGATTTTCCACTAAATAATATTCCATATTGAAGCCGCAAACTTTCAGGTTGTAGTCGCCAATGTCCGCGTGTGTCTGCAACGAGGCGCGGTCATTTCCGTAGAACGTTTGTTCGCCGACGGGCACAAGGGTGGTTGCGTTTTGCACGTACGCGGTCAGGTTCAGAATTTGTTCACCCATGCGCCGGTAGGTTGTCTGTTGGGTCAACGTAAGGGTTCCGCTGCTGTTGGCCGATATGATGGAGTAATATTCCGTGCTGGCGGGAATTGCCTGATTGGTGGGCGTAAAGATGCGTCGCGGACTGATGGTCAGTTGCGAGCCGGCTATGTTGCTGTTGTTGCACACATAAAACGGCACATCGAAACGAACGGTTTTACCTATGTACGAACTTAATTCGGATGTTGTCCAAGTTTCGGTATCTTGTATGTGGACATCTACGACTTCTGTTGCATGGGCGCAGAAAAGTATAGACAGGCAGAATAAAAGGTTGGTTGTCCGTTTCATAGTTGACATGTAGTTCCGGGTTCAGAATGGGCAAAGGTAATATTTTTGTCCTTTTGTCGCAAGGATAGTTTTTGGAAAAGTAGTACCTTTGTGCCCGTTGATGATTTAACCATGTCAGTATGCCTGCAGTTGATTATAAATCTTTGATGGCCGATTTGCGCAAGAAAATCTATGCGTCGGTTTATTTTCTGATGGGCGAGGAGCCTTATTACATAGACCGGATTTCCGATTTTATCCAATATCAGGTGCTCGATGAAGCGGCGCGCGAGTTTGACCAGACGGTGTTGTATGGCAAAGATACGGATATCAATTCCATCATAAACATAGCCAAGCGTTTTCCGATGGTGGGCGGGCGGCAGGTCGTAATAGTGAAGGAAGCGCAGAACATCAAGAATTGGGAAAACATGTATTATTACATGCAGCAACCGGCCCCAACTACTTTGCTGGTGTTTTGTTACAAATACGGCAAGCCGGACAGCCGAAAAAGAGGCGTGAAGGATTTGCTGTCGAAAGCTGTGGTGTTCGAGTCGAAGAAATTGCGCGACAATCAGGTGGGCGGATGGATAGAAAGCTACTTGTCGGAGCGCAAGGTCGCGGCCACGCAACCGGCCGTGGCACTGCTGGCGGAGTCGTTGGGAGCCGACCTGAGCCGCATTGCGCACGAATTGGACAAACTGATGCTGGGTATGCCCGCAGGCAACAAGACGGTTACGCCCGAATTGGTGGAAAAGCATGTCGGAATCAGCAAGGAATTCAATGTGTTCGAACTGCAAAACGCACTCATCAACGGCGACGTGCTGAAAGCCAACCGTATCATCAAGTATTTTGCCGACAATCCCAGACAAAATCCGGTGGTATTGGTAATGGGGCAGTTGTTTAATTTTTTCGCAAACCTGATGATTTATCACTATCTGGGCAACAAAAGTCCGGCTGCCGTAGCGTCACAGCTGAAAATAAATCCGTATTTTGTCAAAGACTACCAGCTGGCTTCCCGGCGTTTCAGTGCCCGAAAGACGATGGACATCATTGCGCTCATCCGCGAGGCGGATGCCCGCTCCAAAGGGTTTGGCGGTGTGGCCACGCCTACGCTCGACTTGCTGAAAGAATTGGTTTACAAGATTCTTCACTAAATCCTTTATTTCTTGGTGCGGTAGTGGCAGGTGGTTTTGCCTTTGGCTATGTTGGATAGTTTCGTTCGCAGAAACTGCCGTCTGATGGGCGATACGCGGTCGGTGAACACGTGCCCTTCCAAGTGGTCGTATTCGTGCTGCACGATGCGCGCGCTGAAACTGCCGTAGGTTTCCGTCTGTTCGCGGAAATGCTCATCCAAGTAGCGGATGGTGATGGTGGCGGGGCGCACAACCGCCTCGTTTATGCCCGGCAGGCTCAGACAGCCTTCTTCGTAGCTTACGGTTTCCTCGCTTTCTTCGATAATCAGCGGATTGATAAAGGTCTTTCGGAAACCCTTGCAGTCGGGAAAATCATTGCCAAGCGCATTGCCATCCACGACAAAAAGTCGGATAGGCAAGCCGATTTGCGGGGCGGCAAGCCCAACGCCATCGGCCTTGTCCATGGTGTCATACATGTTGGCAATCAACTGTTTCAGGTCGGGATAATCGGCGGTGATTTCTTCCGTTTGCTTGCGCAACACCGGCTGCCCGTAGGTATAAATCGGTAATATCATGTTTGGGTTGTTTTTGTGCGTTTGTGGCTATGGGTGCATGTCCAAATAGGTTTGCAGGATAATCGTGGCCGAAATCTTGTCAACCAAGGCCTTGTTTTGCCTGTCCTTTTTCTTCAGGCCGGCATCTAACATGGCGCGGTGTGCCAGCACGGAGGTAAAACGCTCGTCTACCATCACGACTTCCTTGTCGGGAAACTGTTTTTTCAGCTGGTCAAGAAAAGGCTTGATATACTGCATGCTTTCCGATTCCGTGTAGTTCATTTGGCGCGGCAACCCCACCACAAACCGATCCACCGTTTCTTTTTCGGCATAGTTTGTGATATAGCTCAGCGCGCTTTCAGCCGGAACGGTATCCAATCCGTTCGCAGTGATGCGCAAAGGGTCTGTAACAGCCAGTCCAACACGCTTTTTCCCGTAATCTATTGCCAGTATGCGTCCCATAAACGCCGACAAAGGTACGAAAAAAAATGCGCGCTTGCATACCCCCGTTGTTATTAAGGTATTTTTCTATTTTTCAAATCATGTATGTTATGAAAAGATTGTTTGTTTGCTTGTTTTTAAGTGGGCTCGTGTGTTCTTCCTTTGCCGAACCGTTTGTCCGAAACTATCCGTTTGCGCAGCGCGATACGCTGGTGTTGACTATGGATGTGTATACGCCGGAACATGCTTCCGAACCGCGTCCGTGTATCTTGTTCGTTTTTGGAGGCGGTTTCGTTGCGGGCTCCAAAGGGGAAGATTACAATGTGGCGTTTTGTCGTGCCTTGTGCGACAGTGGCTACGTGGTAGCGGCTATCGATTATCGCTTGGGATTGAAGCATGTGAAAAAGGTTGGGCCTTTGCATGTCAAGCCTCTGGAAAAGGCCATAGACATGGCGGTGGAAGACCTGTATGCTGCCACCGGCTATATTTTGGCGCATGCGGATGCCTTGCAGGTGGATACATCGCTCATTATGGTGTGCGGTTCCAGTGCCGGTGCCATTACCGCCTTGCAGGCCGATTACGAACTGTGTAACCGTACGGCTTTGGCGCAACATCTGCCGGAATCCTTTCGTTATGCGGGCATTATTGCTTTTGCGGGTGCCATTTTCAGCCGTGAGGGAAAGCCTGATTACACCCGGCATAAGCCAGCTCCGACTTTGATGTTTCACGGGCAGGAAGACCGGCTGGTTACATACGGCAGCATACAGCTGTTCAATCTCGGTTTTTTCGGCAGCAGCGAATTGGCCAAACGCTTCGAAAAGTACGGAAGCCCGTATGCCATATACCGCTACCGCGATTTGGGACACGAAGTGGCATCCTATCCCATGCAGCATAGCCTGCCGGAGATTAACCGTTTTATCCGCGAGTATGTCTTGCAACAATTGCCCTTGAAAATGGACATCACCGTGTACGACGCTCGCTGGGAAGCCCATCCGTTTGGTTCTGTCCGTGCCCGGGATATGTACCGCAATCAGTAATGGAAAAAAAACTTATCGCGCCAAGGCGGGTTTTCCCGACCTTGGCGCGATATTCGTTTTGCGACTGTGTGACGCTTACGGACGCGCTACCACTTTGGTGGTTTCTCCACCGGCGGCGATAATGTATACGCCGGCCGAAGGCAAAGTGAAGCGTTGCTGCGTGGTGTTCAATACCAAATGACCAAGAACGGAGTAAACCCTTACTTGCGTACCGGCTGCAACGGACAACTCTACTTCCAAACCATTCACGCTTACTTTCGAAGCCAAGGTTGCCGTGTTCAAACCGGTGCCGTCTTCTTCGTCACCTTCGTTGCTTTCAGTACCATCGGTGTTTTCTTCGCCACCTTCGCTGCCGTCAGTGTCGGCGCTTGCGCTGTCTTCTTCGCCATCTCTTTCACTCAATTCGCTCATGGGCTGAATATTGAAGAACGTCCTCCAATAGGAGGCTGCTTTGTAAGTATCAACCGAGCTGTCCGGCACGTACAGTGTGCAGGCTTCCTTGTCCACTCCGTCGAAACCGTAGAAGTCGAGAGCCGGCGGTGTGGTGGCGGATACGACTATGCTCTCCAAGGCGGAGCAATTGCCAAACGCAAACCTTCCGATGCTATCCAGCGAAGCGGGCAGGGCAGCGGTCTTGAGACTAGTGCCACTCGGGGCATAGAATACATATTCTCCGATGCTCGTGAGCTTGGTGCAGTCCGACAGGTCAAGGGTTCTGAGGCCGGCGCAATTGGAAAATGCATAGTTACCGATGCTCTCAAGCGAACCGAATAAATTAACAGAAGCAAGACCGGTGCAATTGACAAACGCGTTGTTGCCGATGCTCGTGAGCGAAGCGGGAAAACTAATGGACGCGAGGCTGGAGCAACCGCTGAACGCATAGTTGCCGATGCTCGTAAGCGCGGCGCAGTTAGACAGGTCAACGGAGGTGAGGCTGGTGCAACCGCTGAACGCATAGTTCCCGATGCTATCGAGCAATGCAGGCAGGTCGAGCTCGGTCAAAGCAGTTCTTCCGTGGAACGCATAAGTCCCAATGTAAGTAATCTCCTCGGGGAAAACGACGTTCGTAAAAGTGGAGTCTGCCCAAGGTGCTGTTGTCTTCTCAACATCATATTCGTAATTCCACATCGGGCCGTAGCCTTCGATGGTGAGCGTGCCTTCGGAGATGCTCCACGTCAGGTTATCACCGCAATAGTTTACTTCAGCTGCAAGGTCTATCCACATAGCCGGGCGGATGGCATAAGATACATTACAGGACGCGTAGCCGACACCGCCACTAGTAGTCAGGAACGCCACCGTATTAGTTTGACTACTACCAGCACTATACGGATTACGAAGCCAGAACGTTTTGCTGCCAGATTTCAGCGCAGCATGTCCGGCTGACACAAGCCGCTTGTTGTTATAGGTGTAATCCTGTTCATACACAGTAATACCACGACTACTGCTCATGTAATAGGTGCCGCTGAGGTCTGGTAATGAAAGCAGGAACACCAAATCCGTGGTATATATAAAATCATCACTTGAGTCAATTCTGTACTTTGAGCGCGTGGAGATTTCCGTTTCTTGCACATGCTTGTTCAGCGTGGTCAGGCTTTTTATGTAGGTGTCGTTCAGCCAGGAGCGCACGTAGCTGTTTGACCACTGCGCGACGTTTCTTGGGGCGAAACGTCTAACACCGTTCGTACCCCAGGTGCTTTCTATATCCTTCATCCAAATGAGGCACTTCGTGCCATCCTTCTCAAGCACGTACCAATCTCTGTCTTCTATCGTTACCGTAGTCGACGAGCCCGCTGAGATTTCCTGAATCTCATACCACCAATCCGGATAGTCTCTTGCGGCCGGCTCTGACTGTGCCATGGCCGGTGCACTGACTGCCCAGCTTATCAGCAAAGCGGCCAAGAAATTAATAAATCTTGTCATACAAATAAATTTTAATTGGAAATAAACAATTCGGGCGCAAAGATACATCCCGTTTTTTATTTTCATTTCTGTTTTTTTTGTACTATTAACTTATATAAACACGCCCGGCGGGTGGTTTTGCGCAGTATGCGGGTACGTGTGCAGCAAGCAAGAGGTCGGCAGGCGCTGCCGGGGGAGAAAAAAACGTGCAACACTTGCCACTGTCCGTGCATAATCGTACCTTTGTCC
>CAYUYS010000062.1:0-9563 GCA_964449415.1 uncultured Paludibacteraceae bacterium
TACTATGTTTGTCTGACAAGCCATACGCTCTCATTTAATTCAACCAACGGGTTTCTGTTTAATTCAATAAGAACGGTTTTACAATTCGTTTTCAATAATGTTCAGCATTTTGACGGTGGCCTTGATGGCGGCTTCCGTCTGGTCGGCATCCAATCCGTGCGTTTTGATTATTTTGCCGTTAAAACGCCATACGATTGTGGTGTGTACGAGGGCATCTGTTTTTCCGCCCGGCGGAATGACCACCGTATAGTCCAACAATTCCGGAGCCGGCTTGTCCAACTGTCTGTATATTTTCCACAAGGCTTTGGTAAAGGCATTGTATTGTCCATCGCCATTGGCTGTCTGTTCGTACACTTCTCCATTGATCTCGATTTTGACGGTAGCCACCGGCCGCAAGCCATAAGTCAGCTGCATGGAATAATTGACAACTCTGATGCGCTGTTCCTGATATTCGTGTTTGAGGACATCGGATACGATGTATGGCAGTTCATCTTTGGTTACCAGCTGTTTTTTGTCTCCCAGTTCGATAATTTTCTGCGTAACCTTGCGCATGGCATCTTCATCTAAGGTAATGCCCAGTTCGGCCAAGTTCTTGCGTATATTTGCCTTGCCGGACATTTTTCCCAATGCGTATTCTCTGACACGGCCAAAACGTTCCGGTGCCAAATCGTTGAAATACAGGTTGTTCTTGGAGTCACCATCGGCATGGACACCGGCGCATTGCGTAAAGACATTGTCACCGACAACGGGCTTGTTGTTTGGCACGCGAATGCCCGAATAGGTTTCAACCAACTTGCTGATTTGGTATATTTTCCCCTCCTGAATGTTGGTTTTGCATTTCAACTGGTCGTGAATAACGGCCACGACGCTGGTCAAGGGAGCATTGCCTGCGCGTTCGCCCAAGCCGTTCACGGTCACGTGCACACACTGCGCACCGGCCTGTATGGCTGCACAGGTGTTGGCTACGGCCAGATCGTAATCGTTGTGGGCATGAAAATCATATCTGACTGTTGGATAACGGGTTATCATGTCCCGAATAAAATCATAGGTCTGCCCGGGCGACAGAATGCCAAGCGTATCGGGCAGCATAAACCGTTGAATGCCGCTATCAGCCAATGCATCCATCATTTGCCAGACATAATCGGGGGAATGCTGCATGCCGTTGCTCCAATCTTCCAGATAAAGATTTACCCTAAAGCCCAGTTCAGCCGCTAAGGCAATCGTATGCCGGATGTCTGCAATGTGTTCTTCCGGAGTTTTGCGCAGTTGTTCCGTCACATGCTTGTAACTTCCTTTTGTCAGCAAATTTACAATGCGGCCGCCGGCATCTTTGATCCATTGTAATGATTTGCCGCCGTCCACAAATCCCAGCACTTCCACCTTATCCAGCAAGCCGGCATCCGAAGCCCAAGCCGTTATGCATCGGACTGTCTCAAACTCGCCTGCAGAAACGCGCGCCGATGCCACCTCGATATGGTCTACGCCCAATTCCTCCAGCATAAAGCGGGCGATGTTCAGTTTCTCCTGCGCGGCAAAAGCGACACCGGATGTTTGTTCGCCATCGCGCAATGTCGTGTCCAAGAGTTCGATGAGCGGAACTTGCTCAGAATTTATGCCGGTTTTGTTCATACGCTTCTATCTTGTCCTTTCGGCTGAGCAAATAATCGATGTCATCGTAGCCTTTCAGGAAACATTCCTTTTTGTATGCGTTGATGGCAAAAGTCTCTACCCTACCCGTCCGGTTGTTTGTAATGGTCTGTTCGGTCAGGTGTATCGTTAAGGTCGTTGTCGGGTCTTGCTTGATGGACAGGAAGATTTCCGCCAGAAATTCGTCGGAAACGACAACCGGCAATACACCGTTGTTCATGGCGTTATTTTTGAAAATATCCGCAAAAAAGCTGCTCACGACAACACGCAAGCCATAACCGGCAATGGCCCAAGCCGCATGTTCGCGACTGCTGCCTGAGCCGAAATTTTTGCCCGCAACCAGAATGCTTCCCTTATACGTGGGATTGTTCAACACGAAATCCGGATTGGGATTTCCCTGCTTATCATAACGCCAGTCGCGAAACAGGTTGTCGCCAAAGCCTTCTTTGCTGGTTGCTTTCAGAAAACGGGCGGGAATTATCTGGTCTGTGTCCACATTTTCCAACGGCAAGGGTATACATGTAGATTGCAAAATATTCAGTTTTTCCATATCAATATATTTCTAAGTTTGGTTGTTGGGTTTCGGCATTGCCTGTTATGGCCGTGCCGACATATCTTCATGGTTGCATCACAACCTCGGATCCGTGATTTCGCCTGTCACAGCCGCAGCTGCCGCCACCAAAGGTCCGGCCAATATGGTGCGCGCTCCGGGTCCCTGCCTTCCTTCAAAATTTCGGTTGCTGGTTGATACAGCGTATTTCCCGGCGGGAACCTTGTCATCGTTCATGGCCAGACACGCAGAACAGCCCGGTTGACGCAGCTCAAAACCGGCTTCCTGCAGGATTTTATCCAAACCTTCCGTGCGGATTTGTCTGTCTACGGCCCACGAACCCGGCACTAACCAAGCCACGACATGTTCGGCCTTGTGTTTGCCTCTGACATAATCGGCAAACAAACGGAAGTCTTCAATTCTGCCATTTGTACAGCTACCCAAAAAAACATAGTCTATTTTTTTGCCGAGCATTTGCTCTCCCGGCCGGAATCCCATATAGTCCAACGATTTCTGATACGAAATGCGACCGGCAGTGTCTACCGTATCCAATGTCGGGATATGGCCGGTTATACCCATGCCCATACCGGGATTGGTGCCGTACGTAACCATAGGCTCTATGTCTGCCGCATCGAACGCAATTTCCTTGTCAAATACGGCGCCTTCATCTGTTGGAAGCGTTTTCCAATAGGCCAAAGCATTTTCCCAATCTTGGCCTTTGGGAGCATATTCTTTGCCTTTCAGATAGGCAAAAGTCGTTTCATCGGGAGCTATCATACCGCCGCGCGCGCCCATTTCGATAGACAGGTTGCAGAGGGTTAACCGTCCCTCCATGCTCAGCGAACGCACGGCACTTCCTGCATATTCCACAAAATAACCGGTTGCGCCGCCGGTAGTCATTTTCGATATGATGTACAAAGCCATGTCTTTGGCTGTTACGCCTTTGCCGAGTTTTCCGTTCACCACTATGCGCATGGTTTTGGGCTTGGTTTGGAAAACACACTGCGTGGCCAACACCATTTCCACTTCCGATGTTCCGATGCCAAAAGCTACGGCACCAACAGCTCCGTGAGTGCTTGTGTGTGAGTCGCCGCACACCATGGTCATTCCCGGCAAAGACAAAGCGTTTTCCGGTCCGACCACGTGGATAATACCGTTTTTGGGATGTCCCATAGGATAATAATTCACGCCAAACTCTCTCGCATTTTTATCCAGCGTATCCACCTGATTTCTTGATATTTCATCACGGATAGGCTTGTCCTGATTTAACGTAGGAATGTTATGGTCGGGCATACAGGTGATCTGTTCCGGTCTGAATACCTTCAATCCACGTGCACGCAATCCGGCAAAAGCCTGTGGGCTGGTCACCTCATGACAATACATTCTGTCTATGTACAATTGTGTCGGCCCGTCAGCAAGCTCGGTAACTACATGGGCGTTCCATATTTTTTCAAACAAGGTAAGCGGTTTTTGCTTACTTGCATTTTCGTTCTGTCGGTTATCTTTCATCATCTTTTTACCTGTCAGTTGATCTTGAATTTATTTATTGCATCGATATATGCCTCCAACGAAGCCACTACAATATCGGTATTTGCACCGAATCCATAATATATTTTATTGTCGTATAAAATCTGCATGTGCACTTTTCCGACATCATCACTGCCGCGATTTATGGCTTGAATGGTAAATTCCTGCAATGTCATTTGTCGTTTAATGATTTGTTTCATTGCTTTGATAGCAGCATCTACCGGGCCGTTACCGCTGGCTGCTGCCTCGAAGCGCTCTCCTGCGATATTCAGACCGATACTGGCAACCGCACGGACGCCTTTCCCGGAAGTGACCTGTAAATAGTCGAGCTTGATATGGCGACTTTCCCTGTGTTCTACACCTGCCAGCATCAACAAGTCATCATCATGAATTTCTTTCTTTCTGTCGGCCAAGTCCAGAAATTTCTCGTACACGGCATCCAATTTCCCGTTATCAAGTTCCACGCCCAGTACGCTCAGTCTGTGTTTCAAGGCAGCGCGTCCGCTACGTGCCGTCAGCAATATTGAGTTTTCATCAATTCCGACTGACTTTGGATCCATAATTTCATAGGTCTGGATATTTTTCAGCACACCATCCTGATGTATTCCCGACGAATGGGCAAAAGCATTACGGCCCACTACGGCCTTATTGGGCTGTACGGGCATGTTCATCAGTCCGGAAACCATGCGGCTGGTTCCATATATCTTGCCGGTGTTGATATTTGTCTCTATTCCCAGATGTTTGTGGCAGTTCAAGGCCATCACAACTTCTTCAAGAGCCGTATTGCCGGCGCGTTCACCTATGCCGTTAATGGTAACTTCGGCTTGGCGCGCACCATTGATAATGCCCGCCATTGCGTTTGCAGTAGCCATTCCCAAGTCATTGTGGCAGTGCACCGAAATAATTGCATTGTGAATGCCGTTCACATGCTCCATCAGATACTTTATTTTGGCACCAAATTCATCGGGCAGGCAATAACCTGTCGTGTCCGGTATGTTTACCACCGTGGCACCTGCTTTGATTACTGCTTCCACAACACGGGCCAGGTATTCATTGTCCGTACGACCGGCATCTTCGCAATAAAATTCCACGTCCTCCACCTGTTTCTTTGCATACTTGGTTGCCGCTACTGCACGCTCAAGAATTTCTTCCCTTGTGGAATTGAACTTGTATTTGATATGATAGTCGGATGTGCCGAGACCTGTATGAATCCGTTTGCGTTTGGCATATTGCAGTGCTTCCGCCGCAACATCGATATCTTTCTGAATTCCGCGGGTCAATGCACAAATGGTAGGCCACGTAACTGCTTTCGATATTTCCACAACCGAATTAAAGTCTCCCGGACTGGAAATGGGGAAACCGGCTTCAATCACATCCACGCCCAATGCTTCCAGTGCCTTTGCCACCTGGATTTTTTCTACCGTATTCAGCTGGCAGCCAGGTACTTGCTCGCCATCACGAAGCGTAGTATCAAAAATAAATAACTTGTCCATAATCTTTTTCGTTTTATAACTATTCCATTTTTATACCGAAAAAGCCTTTTCACCACGAAGTGAAAAAGGCCTTTTTCTTTATCTTATTAACAAAATATCTACACACCAAACTCACTTCTGCTCGCGACGACGACACAAGAGAATAATACCGAGTAGTAGAGTATGCAAACACAAAGCACTCATAACAGCGTTTTCAAATTCGGGCGCAAAAGTAATACTAAAAATCCATTCCAACAAGATATTTGGAATATTTTTATTGATTTTTCTTTCAAACTATCGTAAAAACATCCGGAATTCGCCATTATTTTCACTTTTCATTCGGCATCAGGCATGCTCAAACTGACGCAGAAAACGCACATCGTTCTCAGAAAACAGACGCAGGTCGTTTATCTGATATTTCAGGTTGGTTATACGTTCAATTCCCAGCCCGAAAGCATAACCGGTATAGGTGTGGCTGTCTATACCACAAGCCTCCAATACATTCGGGTCAACCATTCCGCAGCCGAGAATCTCCACCCAACCCGTATGCTTGCAAAAACTGCATCCTTTTCCGCCGCACAGATTACAGGAAATATCCATTTCCGCACTTGGTTCCGTAAACGGAAAATAGGAAGGACGCAAGCGAATTTGCGTTTCGGTACCGAACATTTCGCGTGCAAAATACAACAGAGCCTGTTTCAGGTCTGCAAACGATACGTTCTTGTCAACATACAGGCCTTCTACCTGATGAAAAAAGCAATGGGCACGCGCCGATATGGCTTCGTTGCGGTACACGCGTCCCGGACACAAAACCCGGATGGGAGGCTGTTGTGATGTCATAACGCGACTCTGCACACTGGAAGTATGCGTGCGTAACATTATATCCGGATTTTTTTCCACAAAAAACGTGTCTTGCATATCACGGGCCGGATGTTCCGGCGGGAAATTCAGTGCTCCGAACACGTGCCAGTCGTCATCTATTTCCGGCCCTTCGGCAACCGTAAAGCCTATGCGCGAGAATATGTCTATGATTTCTTCCCGCACTAACGACAGCGGATGGCGAGTACCCAATGCAATCGGGTCGGCAGAACGTGTCAGATCCGCGCTTTCTGTCAGACATTGCGACTGCGTAAAACCCTCGCGCAAGGTGTTGATTTTTTCCTGAGCCATGTTTTTCAGCACATTCAACAACTGCCCTATCTCGCGTTTTTGTTCATTCGGCACGTTGCGGAATTCGTTGAACAGTTCCGTAATCTCACCTTTTTTACTCAGGTATTTAATACGCAACGCTTCCAATTCTTCCGGGTTTGCCGCTTTCATTTGCTCTATTTGCGAACGTAAAGCTTGTATTTTTTCTTTCATTTTCTATAAAATTACATTCAAAAACAAAGTTTGCCTGTCTCTAAAGGCCGCGCAAAGGTACGTAAATTTTCACGTATACAGTTAGCCGGCCCAAATTTATTTACAATCGGGTTTGTAAAATTGCCCTTGCCGGTTGACGCTGCATTGTAAAAAAACTCTATTTTTATATTTGCAGATTCAAAAAAAAGAACTATCTTTGCAGAGTTTTCCAAAATGGTATAATAAATAGTTTAAATGGTTATTAAAGGTTGGGTTGTCGTGAGGACAACCTTTCTTTTTCCGGGCCTTCCGGGGCCATCGAGCAATAAAATAAACAAAACAAAGAAACCCATAGTTCGGCATATTCCGGATTTCCTTACGTAAAACTCAATCATTAACACAATCCAATATGTTCATTTCCAAAACACAAAAAAAGATGATTGATGTCGCGCGAGATTTATTTGCAAAAAAAGGCAAAAAAAACGTGACAATGAACGACATAGCTGCATCTGCCGCAAAAGGACGCCGGACGCTGTACACCTATTTTAAGAACAAGGATGACATTTACAAAGCCGTTATCGAAGAAGAGCTCAATTTTGTATACGACAAATTGTGGGCGGTCTCGCAAAAAGACATTCCGCCTCACGAAAAATTAACCGAACACATTCTGACCCATTTGGATGCCATTAAAACGGCTGTCATCCGTAACGGGTCGTTGCGTTCCGATTTTTTTCAGGACATAAGCGAAGTGGAAAGGGTTCGGAAAAGAATAGACTACAAGGAAATTATTCTTATCAGACAAATTCTGGAAGCAGGAGTCCGCGCCGGACAGTTTATTCCGATGAACATCAACATGTCAGCCACCATCATATTGTATTCACTAAAAGGTCTGGAGGTTCCGTACATTCGCCAAAATATAAGCCACGATTTTGAACGCCACAAAAGGGAGGTTGTCAATTTTATATTGAGAAGCATAAAAAAGGGTCGTACCGCTTTTAGTGAGAAAACTCCTATCAAATAGGATTTGAGCTCTCGGCCTTCTTTGTAATCTGCCGTTCCATTGTGGAATACCTTTCGGCGCAGCCCGCCATTGAAAACCAAGTTTGTCTCGTTTTGTAATTAGTGTTGAGTTTTCCAATCTCAGACGATACAACCCTTAAGTCACCACAAAGGTATAATTGTTTTTCATAATCTCCAAATTAAAAACCCATTTTTTTTTGCCGCCTTTCTTTTTTGAACAAAAAGCCACCAATATTTCCGGAATAAAAAGAAATATTGTAACTTTGCGCCCGCTAAATAAGGCATATTTATTAATGTCATAACCGTAAGAATTAATCATGGAAAAGCAAAACCCAGAGAAAAAATATCCAGTAGATATATTGATAGAGGAACTAGACAAAATCTCTATAGCAAATGGGAAAAGTCCCGGGGAAAGAGTAAACAAAACAGGAAGTTTTATTTATATACCACCCAAGCGCAAAAATTCCTCAGACAATAGCAATGGCAACCAAAGCTAAAACCTTATAGAATTTCTCACCAAAAAAGATAATAACATTTTCTAAAACAAAGCATATCATGTCTAAGAAAAAACAAGTTGCTCCGGAAGATGAACAATTGGCCAATGTGGAACAAGCATTGAGCGCATCCGAATTGTTTTTTGAGCAAAACCAAAAGAAAGTATTATATGCTGTTTCGGCAGTTATCGTTATTGTGTTGGCAGTCTTGGCTTTCCGTAATTTTTATCTGGTTCCAAGAGAAGAGCAGGCTGCCAATGAGCTATACAAGGCCCAGGCATATTTTGCCGTCGATTCGTTTCGGGTTGCATTGGAAGGCGACGGCATCGAATGCATTGGTTTTGAACAAATTGCAGCCGATTACAGCATCACGAAATCCGCTGACCTCGCATGTTTGTATGCAGGAATATGCAACTATAAGTTAGGTAATTACGCGGAAGCTGTCAGTTACCTGAAAAAATTCGATGGCAGCGATTTGAATATCTCCGCCAGTGCTACGCAATTGCTGGGTGACAGCTATGTTGCCTTGGATGAGTTGAAAAAAGCCATTTCCTGTTACGAAAAAGTGGCCGAGATGAAGCACGACATTTTTAGCCCGATGAGTTTGAAAAAGGCCGGCATCGCATACGAAGCGCAGGGAAACTACAAGGCGGCAGAAAAAGCATACAACAGCATTAAGGAAAATTATCCACAGAGCCCGGAAGCCGGTGAAGCGGACAAATACATCGCCCGCGTAAAAACCAGAAAATAAAAGGGTTGTATGGCAACGAGAAATCAAAATCTTTCGGAATACGATCCGGCAAGCTTACCGGAAGTGGATATTCTGAAATCGCAGCGGTACGGGCTCGTTGTTGCCGACTGGAATCGGGACATAACCTACCCTTTGCTTCAGGGTGCGTACGACACATTGGTGCAACAAGGCGTATTGCCGGAAAACATCACCACAGTACATGTGCCGGGCACGTTTGAGCTGACGTATGCCGCCAACTGCATGCAAAAGAAGGCTTGCTACAATGCCGTTATCGTCATAGGATGCGTGATACAAGGAGATACGCCTCATTTCGACTACGTATGTCAGGGAGTTACACAAGGCATCGCTTTGCTGAACGCCGACAAAGCGCAGAAAGAAAGCGTTTGTCCGGTTATTTTCAGTGTCCTGACAACCCTGAACAAAGAACAGGCACAGGAGCGTGCCGGTGGAAAATTAGGAAATAAAGGCGTGGAAGGAGCAATTACGGCCATAAAAATGGCAAATTTGTTTTCCGTATAAAAAATTATTACTATCTTTGCAGCGTCTTTTTTAGGGCAGTTTCCAGAGTGGCCAAATGGGGCTGACTGTAACTCAGCTGTCTTTCGACTTCGGTGGTTCGAATCCATCACTGCCCACAAATTTATAGTTTTGCGGAAATAGCTCAGTTGATAGAGCACTAGCCTTCCAAGCTGGGGGTCGCGGGTTTGAGCCCCGTTTTCCGCTCAAAGAGAGAGCATTACCCGAAAGGCAATGCTCTTTTT
>CAYUYS010000063.1:0-9451 GCA_964449415.1 uncultured Paludibacteraceae bacterium
TTCACATATTCAATTCCACACGGACGGGGCAATGGTC
Source organism: uncultured Paludibacteraceae bacterium (assembly GCA_964449415.1). Lineage (GTDB taxonomy): Bacteria > Bacteroidota > Bacteroidia > Bacteroidales > Paludibacteraceae > CALUNA01. Next base: position 38 of record CAYUYS010000063.1, read on the forward strand.
AGAATGTACGACATCGGCCAAAATGGCGGCTCCTGTCAAATGTTGGCGGAGCGGCTCGCTAACCCAATGATAATCAATGCGCCAACCCGCGTTCCGGAAGCGTGCGCCGCCGCGAAAACTCCACCAACTGTATTTCTGGTCGGATGGGTCGAAAACGCGGAACGAATCAATCATGCCGGTAGCTTCGTACGCATCCATCCAGGCGCGTTCTTCCGGCAGGAATCCGGAAACGCCCACTTGCCTTTCGGGATGGTTGATGTCAATCGGTTTGTGGCAGATGTTGTAGTCGCCGCAGACTACCAGATTCGGACGCTCCTGACGCAACCGGTTGATAAACAGCAGGAACGCTTCCAGAAAGTCCATTTTGAAAGCCTGACGTTCGTCGCCGGATGAACCGGATGGCACGTAAACGGATACGACGGTCAGTTCGCCGAAATCGGCCCGGAGAATGCGGCCTTCGCTATCGTAACGCGGATTGCCCATGCCGGCCACAATGCGGTCCGGCTCTTGCTTGGACAATATGGCCACGCCGCTATATCCTTTTTTTTCAGCGGAATGCAAATAGACGCAATATCCCATTTCCCGGAATATCGTCGTGTCAATTTGTTCGGGTTGTGCCTTGGTTTCCTGCAAGCACGCAATGTCCGGATTTTCTTGTTTCAGCCATTCAGCCAAACCTTTGCCCAAGGCGGCACGGATGCCGTTCACGTTGTATGATATGATTTTCATAACGAACTAATTTTGTGTGGATTTGATACGTTTGTAAAGATTTGATGCGAATACGAAATTGTCCAGACTCTCGCAGTTGGCATGGAAAATGTCGTGCCGGCTACCTTGCCATTTTTTTTCTCCTTGTTGGATAAACAGGATATTGTCGCCGATCTCCATGATGGAGTTCATGTCGTGCGAGTTGATGATGGTGGTGATATTGTATTCCTGTGTGATGTCGTGTATCAATTTGTCGATGATGAGCGATGTTTGCGGATCAAGTCCGGAGTTCGGCTCATCGCAAAACAGGTATTTGGGGTTGAGTGCGATAGCCCGGGCTATGGCGACACGTTTTTGCATGCCGCCGCTGATTTCGGACGGCATCAGGTTGTACGAACGTTCGGGCATATTGACCCGTTGCAGGCAGAAATAGGCCCGTTCTTGCTGTTCTTCCGGCGTTTTTCCGGAAAACATTTCGAGGGGAAACATGACATTCTCCAAAACAGTCATGGAATCAAACAGCGCGGCTCCCTGGAATAGCATGCCTACTTCACGGCGCAAAAAGCGGATGTCTTTCATACGCATGTCGGGCAGGTTTCGTCCGTCGTATTCTATGCGTCCGCTGTCTATGCGATGCAGTCCGATGACGCTTTTCATCAGCACGGTTTTTCCCGAACCGCTCGCCCCGATGATCATATTGGCTTTTCCGCTTTCAAATACGGCGGAAATATCTTTCAGAACGACTTCACCGTCAAACGATTTGGTGATATGTTTTACTTCTATCATAAACGGGCGGTGTGTTAGTTGAGCATCAAATCTGTGATGATAAGGTCGAAAAGCAGGATGAGCAGGCTGCTGTTTACAACGGCATTGGTACTTGCCTTGCCCACATCCAAAGCGCCTCCATAGGCATAATATCCGTAATATGAGGCAATTGACGAAATAAGGAAGGCGAATACAACCGATTTTACAACGGCATAAAACACGTAATACGGAATGAAGGCGTATTGAATCCCAAGCAGATAGTCTGATACGGTGATAATGTCTGTCAGCAGGGCCGCCAGATAGCCTCCGCAAAGTCCGACAGCGGAGCCGATAATCACGAAAAACGGCATGACGACAATGAAAGCCATTATTTTGGGCAAAATCAGGTAGTTGGCGGAATTGATTCCCATAATTTCCAGCGCATCGATTTGTTCGGTTATGCGCATGGTGCCAATTTCCGATGCAATGCTGGAGCCGATTTTTCCTGCCAGAATCAGACACAAGATCGTGCTGGTGAATTCCAGCAACAAGGTGTCACGAGTGACTAATCCGGTTGTGTAGGTTGGTAAAATGGGATTTTCCGTATTCAATTTGGTCTGTATGGTCATGATGGCTCCCATGAATACGGACATTACGATTAGAATTGGCAGTGTTTGCAGCCCGATTTTCTCCAATTCTTTCATGAACATGCGAAACGAGATGCGCCAACTGTCGGGACGAACCAATGTGCGTCCCATTAATTGCGTATAGCGGCCAATATGTGCGAATACATTCATGGGTTGTAACAGCAAAAACGCCGCAAAGATACACAAAAAAGCAGACAAAAGCAGCGGTTGTCAGTGCTTTTTGCGGATAAGCAGGCACAGGCCAATGATGGTGAGCAAGGCGTTCAGGATAAGGCGTTCGTGGCTGAATGTGTAGCCGTTGAACCAATTTTGAGAATTGGCATCCAGAACATAGCACAATACGGGTGAGAGTATGGCCACCACCGGAACCCATCGGTCGCGGATGTCCCTTTTCACGAAAATCCCGAACACAAACATGCCCAAAAGCGGGCCATAGGTGTAACTTGCCAGCGTGTAGACGGTATTGATAACGGCATCGTTGTTGAATTGGTTGATAATGAGAATGATGATGCCCATAATGGCAGCCATGCCGATATGAACCCTTTTCCGCAGTCGTGCCGTATGTTTCTCGCTGTTTTTTTGGGTGCTTTCCAGAATGTCTACGGTAAATGAAGTTGTCAAGGCGGTCAATGCGGAGCCGGCCGCCGCGTATGCCGCAGCTATCAGGCCGACAATGAACAAGATGCCGACGATGGTCGGGAAAGAGCCGTTGGCTGCCAGAAACGGAAAAACCTCATCGCCTTTTGCCGGCAATTGTATGGCATTGTTTGCGGCGTATGTGTAGAGCAACACGCCGAGCATCAAAAACAAAAGGATAATGAATATCTGCAAGATGCTTCCGCTGATCATGTTTTTTTGTGAATCCTTGAAGTTTTTGCAGCTCAGCGTTTTCTGCATCATGTCCTGGTCAAGGCCGGTGGTGGCGATGACTGTGAATACGCCAGCCAAAAATTGCTTGAAAAAATAGTGCTTGTCGTTTATGTCATCAAAGAAGAATACGCGCGCCATGTCCGATTCGCGGAACAAGTTTTTGACCTCCGGCAAGCTCATTCCCAAGTCGACGGCGATGTAATAAATACACAATCCGACGGAAAAAATCAGGCAAAACGTTTTCAGGGAATCTGTCCATATCAGCGATTTGACGCCTCCCCGGCAGGTGTAAACCCAGACAATGCCCACGGTGAACAAGACGTTCAGGGCAAACGGCAACCCGAGCGGATCAAAAACCAGCAATTGCAGTACAACGCAGACAATGAACAGCCGGACAGCCGCTCCGAGCATCTTGGAAATGAAAAACAACCACGCGCCGGTTTTGTATGAAGTGATGCCAAACCGGCCTTCCAGATATTCATAAATGGAAGTCAGGTTCATTTTGTAAAACAACGGAATCAGGACGTAGGCGATAATGATTTGTCCGACCGTGAATCCGAGCACCATTTGCAGATAGGCGAAACCGTCGGCTGCGACCATGCCGGGAACGGACACAAACGTAACGCCGGATATGGCTGCTCCGATGGTAGAAAAGGCGACTACATACCACGGCGATTTCCGGTTTCCTGAAAAAAATCCGGCGTTGTCGGTTTTCCTGCCGGAAAGCCAGGAAACCAAGAAAAGTACGATAAAATAGGCGGCAATAGTGGCAAGAATCAAAAGCGGTTTCATACGCGAGTGTGTTTTTCCGGATAAATGCCTGTTCCGGCTGAACAAGCCGACAAGATGCTGCTATATTTGTAAAAAAAACGGATATTTACGCAGACAGAGAATCTTGTCAATTTTTGAGGTTAGGGGATAAAAGCAGCAAAGGCCGTCTGTAGTGTGACAAGCCTTTGTGCAAATTGCTTTTGTGAAATTTATTTGCGTCTTTCTTTGATTTTGGCTTTCTTACCGGTGAGTGCACGCAAATAGTACAGTTTGGCGCGGCGCACCTTGCCGTATTTGTTAACGGTGATTTTCTCAATAAACGGCGAATTCATCGGGAAAATACGCTCCACGCCTACGTTCCCGGACATTTTGCGAACCGTGAAGCGTTTGTTTTCCTGATGGCCGGATATGCGAATCACATCGCCACGGAATTCCTGAATACGCTCTTTGTTACCTTCTTTGATGCGGTATGCCACCGTCACTGTGTCGCCGCTTTTAAATGCGGGGTAGTTTTTTTCTACCTTAAAAGCCTCTTGGGCTACTTTCATTAAATCCATTTTCAATTGATTTTATGGGTTATGGCGGAGTATTCGCAGCCATTATTTCTACTGCCAGAGACTACGCCCAAATTCGGGCGCGAAGGTACGTCTTTTTTTTGAAAGAAAAAAATGGCTGCCAAATTTCTTCCGAAATCATCTTTCCTGATGCGTGCTCGAGGGTATTTCAGGTCACGCCGGGACAAAATCCAGTTGTTTTTTGAGCAAATCGGCCTTGACAACCTTAATGCGAATCGGGTCACCCAATTGAAATTTCTTGTGGGTTTGTCTGCCGGTTACGCAATAGTTCTTGTCATCAAAAATGAAATAGTCGTTGTAGCCCAAATCACGCATGGCAATCATGCCTTCACATTTGCTTTCGGTCAGTTCTACATAAATGCCCCATTCCGTCACGCCGGAAATAACGCCATCGAATACTTGCCCAAGGCGTTCGGACATAAACTCCACTTGTTTATACTTGATGCTTGCACGTTCGGCTTCTGCCGCTAATTGTTCCATGTCGGAACTGTGCTTGCATAAATTTTCGTATTCCTCTGCGTTAACGCTTCTGCCGCCCATCAGGTAGCGGTCCAACAAGCGGTGCACCATCATGTCGGGATAACGTCGGATGGGGGATGTGAAATGTGTGTAAAAATCAAATGCCAGACCGTAATGCCCAACGTTGCATGTGCTGTACACGGCTTTTGCCATGCTTCTGACGGCCAGCGTTTCAATCAGATGTTGCTCTTTTTTACCTTGTACTTCGTCCAGCAGTTGGTTAATAGAACCGGAAACCTGTTCTTTCTTGCCGGTGGTTTTGAGGTTGTAGCCGAAACGTTTGATAAAGGTCGAAAAGTTCTGTAGTTTTTCCGGATTGGGTGTGTCGTGTATGCGGTAGACGAACGTTTTTGCTTTGCGCCCCTTTCCGGGCTTGCCAATATGGGTCGCCGTGGTTTGGTTGGCCAGCAGCATAAATTCTTCCACTAATTTGTTTGCGTCCTTGGCTTCCTTGAAAAATACGCTAAGCGGTTTTCCGTTTTCGTCGATGTTGAATCTGACTTCTACGCGGTCAAAAGCAATGGCGCCATGCTGAAATCGTTTCCGGCGCAGTTTTTTTGCCAGCTTGTCCAAGGTCAGCATTTCGTCACGATAGTCTCCCGCGCCGGTTTCAATTATTTGCTGTGCCTCTTCGTAGGTAAAACGGCGGTTGCTTTTAATGACAGTCCGGCAAATGTTGTATTGCAGTATGTTTGCTTCCTCATCCAGATGGAATATGACCGAGAAGCATAACTTCTCCTCGTCCGGGCGCAACGAGCAGATGCCGTTCGACAAATGTTCCGGAAGCATGGGTATGGTTCTGTCTACCAAGTAAACAGATGTTGCCCGTTTGCGGGCCTCCTTGTCGATGGTATCTCCGGGTTTTACATAATGGGTGACATCGGCAATGTGGACACCGACTTCCCACAATCCGTCGGGAAGGGCGCGAACTGACAGCGCATCATCAAAATCTTTGGCATCGCGCGGGTCTATGGTGAATGTACACACATCGCGCATATCGGTTCGTTTGGCAATTTCTTCCGCCGTGATACCGGCCACGATTTGGTTGGCTGCGTCCACCACGTCCTGCGGATACGTGTATGGCAATCCGTATTCGGCCAGAATGGCATGCATTTCCGCGTTGTTGTTGCCGCGGTCACCCAGCACATCCAGAATTTCGCCGCGCGGATTTTTTTCATCCGGCTTCCACTCGGATAGTTTTACGACCACCTTTTGTCCGTTTCGGGCTCCTCTGAGTTTGTTTTGGGGAATATATATGTCATGGGTCATGATTTTGTTGTCGAGGACAACAAACGCATTGTTGTTATGCGTCTCCAGCAGGCCGACAAACGTGTCTTTGGCGCGTTTGATGATTTCCACCACTTCGCCTTCCGGCCGGCTTCCTTTGCGTCGGGCGTACAGATAGACTTTGGCGGTATCGCCGGCGATGGCATGATTGGTCTTGCGTTCGGGAATGAAAATCTCCTCACCGTCATCGCTCGGTATCAAATAGGTTTTGACACCGCGGCGGCTGATTGTGCCTTCCACGTAGCCGTTCCGTGAGTTCAGTTTGAATTTGCCACGCGAAACTTCAGTCAGAAATTCCTCTTCCCATAAGTCATACAGAATTTCGTTGACCAATATGCGCTGACTTTCGCTGCTGATGCCTAACAGGGCAGACATTTGCTTGTAGTTGAATGTTTTTTGTGGATTTTCGTTGATGGCATTGATGATTTTGCGAACCAAATCGGATTTCCGCATGCGTTCGGAAGTAGTTTTCTTGTTTTTCTTTTTCATAATTTATGGTGTGCGCTGTTGTGCGCATAATTAGCACAAATGTACAACAAAGCTTTGGTAAACGAAACGTTTTGCAAAACTATTTTGTAGTCCAACAGGATTCGGCAACCGGCCGTGCCGCGTTGCCGGATGGTTTTTATTCGTTATTTTTGCAGACCTTTTGAAAGAAAACAAGTATATGAAAGTAAAAGTGTTGAACAGATCGAAACACGCCTTGCCGCGTTACCAAACTCCGATGTCTGCCGGATTGGATTTGCGTGCCAACTTGGATGAGCCGGTTTTGCTGAAGCCGCTGGAGCGCAAGCTGATACCGACGGGACTATACATAGAGTTGCCTTGCGGATATGAAGCGCAGATTCGGCCGCGCAGCGGTTTGGCGTTGAAAAAGGGCATAACCGTCCTGAATTCGCCGGGCACAATCGATGCGGATTATCGTGGAGAAATTTGCGTCATTCTGGTGAATTTGTCTGCCGATGATTTCCGGGTGGAAGATGGAGAGCGCATTTGCCAGATGGTTATTGCCAGACACGAACAAGCCGAACTGGAGGCGGTAGAGTTGCTTTCGGAAACGGAACGCGGTGCCGGCGGCTTTGGTCATACCGGCGAAAAATAGCTCCGGTTTATTTGTACAGCAAAATGCGAAATGTGGTGCCCGTGCCTATTTCCGACTGTTTGACAAATATTTTGCCGTGATGGTAGCTTTCCACAATCCGTTTGCTCAAAGACAGTCCCAATCCCCAGCCCCGGCGTTTGGTGGTATATCCCGGCTTGAAAATGGTCTTGAAATGCGAACGCTCAATGCCTTTGCCCGTGTCGCTGACATCTATTTGCAGGAAACGTTCGTATGCTGACACGGCAAAATGAATTTTTCCGGCACCGTTCATGGCATCTATGGCATTTTTGCAGAGATTTTCTATCACCCATTCGAACAGCGGCACATTCAAATTCGACACAAGCGGGCGTTTGTCGTAAGTAAGGTTGATTTCCACTTTGTTGGAAGTCCTGCTTTTCATGTAGTTGATGGCATTTTCGATGGTGCATACCAAATCTTCCTGTTTCAGTTCCGGCTGGGAACCGATTTTTGAGAAACGCTCCGCAATTATGCGTAGCCGGTTAATGTCTTTGCCCATTTCCGGCAGCAGCTTGTCTTCCGGATATTTGTTTCCAAGTAGTTCTTGCCACGCCAGCAAAGAAGATATGGGAGTTCCCAACTGATGGGCGGTTTCTTTGGACAAGCCTACCCATACCTGATTTTGTTCCGCTTTCAGGGTTCCTAAAAAGGCAATGGAGGCCACTAACAGAAACACGAAAATGACGCTGAATTGGATGTATGGAAAATAGTGCAACTGTTTCAGCAGAAGCGAGTCATCGTAATAAATGTATTGTACGGTGTTCTCGTCGAGGCGCACCTCAATGGGGTCGCGATCTGCCTTCAGACGGGCTATCTCGGCTGCATGAAACGCATCCGGGTTTTTGGCAGGCTCTTTCACGTTTCTGGAAAATATGATTCGGTCCTCGTCATCTACCATATACACAGGAATGGTTGTGTTGCCCTCTATAATGAACAACATGAAGTTAAAATCGGTGTTTTCATCGGCCAAAATGAGCTGGCGTGTAGCCTCTGCCCATATTTCTATCTTTCTGCTTTCTTCTGTGGCAAGATTGTGTGCCAGATTGTTGGTGAACCAAACGGAAAAAACGACTATGGCCAGCGCAACGAATATGAAAATATATTTCAGCGTTTCAGAAGTATGATACAGTTCTTTCATGTTTCAGTGCTTTAAAAAGATGAACAAGCGTTTTATGGTTCAACGTCAAAGGTATGGAAAAATTGTACACATGGGTATGTCGGGAAAAACTATTATTTTTGCAGAATCATAACAGCTTATCCGCAAACTCTCTACATTATGCATAAATCCGGTTTCGTAAATATCGTAGGCAATCCGAATGTGGGCAAGTCAACGTTGATGAATGCGTTGGTTGGTGAGCGTATTTCCATCATAACGCAGAAGGCACAAACCACCCGCCATCGGATTATGGGTATTGTGAATGGCGATGATTTCCAGATTGTGTATTCCGATACGCCCGGTGTGTTAAAACCGAATTACCGCTTGCAGGCCTCTATGCTTAACTTCTCGCGTTCTGCTTTGGTTGATGCCGATATTCTGTTGTATGTTACCGATGTGTATGATTCGATAGACAAAAATGCCGACTTTCTGGAGAAGGTGAAGCACAATGCGGCTCCCGTTCTGCTGGTTATCAACAAGATTGATTTGACCAATCAGGAAGGACTGGTCGCTTTGGTTGAGAAATGGAAAAATGTTTTGCCCCAGGCAGAAATTTATCCGGTATCGGCAAAAGAGAAATTCAATGTAGACCGGCTGTTCAAACGCATCAAGGAATTGTTGCCGGAAAGTCCGCCGTTTTTTGAGAAAGACCAGCTGACAGACAAGCCCGCCCGTTTCTTTGTGGACGAAATCATACGCGAAAAGATTCTGTTGAATTATGACAAGGAAATTCCGTATTCGGTAGAAGTGGTGGTCGAACAATTCAAGGAAGAAGAAAAACTGATACGCATCAATGCGGTTATTTATGTAGAACGCGAATCCCAGAAAGGCATCATTATAGGGCGTGGTGGCAAGTCGTTAAAAAAGGTAGGCTCTGAGGCAAGGCATGATCTGGAAGTTTTTTTCGATAAGAAAATCTTCCTGGAATTGTTTGTCAAAGTGGAAAAAGACTGGCGAAACAAGGAAAGCAAACTGCGGAGTTTTGGCTATCAGCTGGAATAGATATGTATTGGATTA
>CAYUYS010000064.1:0-9422 GCA_964449415.1 uncultured Paludibacteraceae bacterium
ACGTAAAAATGGATATATATTGACTATCAATATAGATATACATAGGGCGGTTTATACTTTTCTGTGGGCCCTATAAAATACCTTGTGTAAACGAAAAATACGGAATCCAAAGTGAGTTCCGTATTTTTTGTTTGAAGAAAAAAATAAAGGTCACAAGCCTCGGCTTATAACCTTACAACAAAAACAACTACGCGGAAGCGGGGGGATTCGAACCCCCGGTACGGAAATCCCGTACGTCAGTTTAGCAAACTGGTGGTTTCAGCCACTCACCCACACTTCCTGACTTTGCGGGTGCAAAAGTACAAAACTCTTTCGATTGAGCAAATATTTTCTGCATTTTTTCCAAAACAAATGCCTATTTTTGCCGCACAATTTTATGACACACATCACATGACACCAAAAACAAAAATTATCCTGTCCGTATGCGCCGGTATCATCGGCATTTGCGCCGTCGCTGTCTGTTTCCAGCAAGCATACCGCATGTTTTACCGGAATATTCACAGCATAAACGGCGAAGACAACTATATATACGTATATCAAAACACCTCGTTCGAACAATTGTTGTCCGAAATAAAGACGCACAACGTCATAGAATCCGAACGCACATTCCGGTTTCATGCCCGACTGCTGCAACTCGTAACGCCCAAAACGGGCAAATATTTAATCAAGGCCCAAGAAAGCAACCTGCGACTTATCCGCAAACTGCGCAACGGCGAACAGACACCCATATCGTTCACATTCAACAACATACGCACAAAAGAGCAATTGGCAGGAAGACTTGGCAGCCAGCTGATGCTTGATTCAATCACCATCCTGCAACATCTGAATGATACGGATTTCCTGAAACAATACGACCTGACACCCGAAACAGCCGTATGTTTGTTTCTCCCGGACACGTATGAAGTTTTCTGGAACATTTCCGTCGAGCAACTGTTTAACCGCATGCAAAAAGAATACAAGCATTTTTGGAATGAAAAACGGCTCGCGCAAGCCAAAGAAGCCGGACTTACTCCCATCGAAGTCGCCATTTTGGCATCCATTGTGGAAGAGGAAACCAACAAAAGTGCCGAAAAACCGATTATAGCAGGCCTGTACATTAACCGGCTACGCATAAACATGCCGCTGCAAGCCTGCCCGACCGTCCGGTTTGCGCTAAACGACTTCACGCTGAACCGCATACTGCTGCGGCATATCCAAACGGATTCGCCTTATAACACCTACAAAAACAAAGGATTGCCGCCGGGACCGATACGCATACCCACAGGCAGCACCATGGATGCCGTCTTGAATTATACGCACCACAACTACTTGTACATGTGTGCCAAGGAAACCTTCAACGGGGAACACAATTTTGCGAGTACGCTGGCCGAACACAACCGGAACGCCGCACGCTACCAAAGGGAACTAAACAAACGGAAAATTTACTGACCTAATCGCAAAGCACATACAAATCTTTGCGCGGATTAACCAGCATGACGGGAACGTGTGCTTTCAGGATGGCGTGTTCCTCCGGAGTGCCGAAAAGTATGTCGTCCAGACCGTAATCGCGGGAAGCGGAAAGCACAAGCATGTCGGCCTTCATGCCGGCCGCCGTGCGTGCGGCTTCTTTGGACAACTTGAAACTGTCGGAACGGGCTTTCTGCAAGTCATACTCCGCCTGGAATTTCCGGAACAGGCCGACAATCTTGTCTGCATTGCGCTGTGCGCGGGAACCGTAATCGTTGGCCTGCAACAAAGTGGTATGTGCCCGGCAAAAGCGCCAAAACATGACTGCATACTGCCCTTTCCCGACTTCCTCTTCCAGAAAACCGACCGGCACAACCAGCCGCCTGAAATCCCGCAACTCCACCCTATCCGTCAGAAAAACATACGGTATGCGCAAAAAGCGGCACTCTTTCAAGGCCTTGCGGACTTTCCCCGCCTTGTGGGGCAGGCAAACAAACAAAAACAATACGTCGTTCCGGCTGCAAAAATCTTCCACATCCACCCAATCCATAACTTCCTGCCGAAATTCGCGGTTGAAACACACAGCCAGCTCCGCCAACCGTGCCACGCAGGTTTCCGACAAAGAAACATCCGAATGTTTTACCAATAGAATCATAGTGCAATAACTGACAGGAGCGGACAAACATAAAAAATATCAGCCGCTACTTTCGTATAACCGACTGATATTCTGGTGAATGTTTAACCTCGTGGGCGTTGACGGATTCGAACCGCCGACCCTCTGCTTGTAAGGCAGATGCTCTGAACCAGCTGAGCTAAACGCCCTCGTTGCTTTCTGCTTCGTTCCCGAAAGCGGTTGCAAAGGTACAACCTTTTTCGAAACCACCAAATATTTTCCGCCTTTTTTTGCTTTTTTCTTCCCAAAAAATATCCAATCTCCTCATTTCCAGGAGAAAATATTTTTGCTTTCGGCCTAACGGATAAACAACAATTCCCGATATTTCGGCAAAGACCACATTTCATCGTCCACAATCAGCTCCAATTTGTCGGCATGGTAACGGATAATATCGAAATAAGGCAATACGGTATCGTGGTAGGCCACTGCTTTTTTGTATTTGTTGTCTATCCGGTTGGCGACTTTGCGTGCTTCCACCATGGCATCCACATTGGTTTTGATGGCAGAAACATGCTCGGCAATCGTTTCGACCAAGGAGGCATCCATGGCTGACAATTCCTCGGCCTTTCCTGCCGGATAAACCGCCTTGATTTTATACACATTGTCGAGCAACAAGGATTGATAGCGCGTGGCAATGGGCACTATGTGGTTGATGGTCAGATCGCCCAACACACGCGCCTCAATCTGGATTTTTTTCGTGTACGTTTCCCATTTCACCTCGTTGCGCGCATACAATTCCTTTTCGGTCATCACACCGGTTTCCTCGAACATTTTGATGCTGGCCGGCATTGTGTAACATTTGAATATTTCCGGCACACTTGTTTCGCAATCCAATCCGCGGCGGGCGGCTTCCGCTTTCCATTCATCGCTATAGCCGTTTCCATCAAAACATATCGGTTTGGAAACTTTGATGTATTCTTTCAGCATGTCAAAAATAGCCCGCTCCTTTGTCGCGCCCGCTGCGATTTTGGCATCGACCGATGCCTTGAATTCTTTCAGCTGGGCGGCCATGGCCGTGTTCAGCGCAATCATAGCCGACGAACAGTTGGCCACCGAGCCAACCGCCCTGAATTCAAAACGGTTGCCTGTAAACGCAAAAGGCGACGTCCGGTTACGGTCCGTATTGTCCAAAAGGACTTCCGGAATATGCGCAATACCAAGGCTTAAGCGTTTTTTACTCGACATAACGATCGCTTCCTCGGCTGTCGCATGCTCTATTTGTTCCAGTATCGCATTGATTTGTGTTCCCAGAAATGCCGAAATGATGGCCGGAGGAGCCTCGTTCGCACCCAAACGGTGGGCGTTCGTAGCCGAACTGATGGAGGCTTTGAGCAAACCGTTGTTTTTGTAAACGGCCATCAAGGCGTTTACTAAGAACGTGACGAACTGCAGATTTTCTTCCGGTGTTTTTCCCGGCGTGAACAACCCGACACCTGTGTCTGTGCCAAGCGACCAATTGTTATGCTTGCCCGAGCCGTTGATGCCGGCAAAAGGCTTTTCGTGTAACAACACACGGAAGCCGTGCCGACGGGCAACCTTGCGCATCAACGACATGACCAACAGATTTTGATCGACGGCCAGATTGGTTTCGCCGAAAATAGGTGCCAATTCAAACTGGTTGGGAGCTACCTCGTTATGCCTCGTTTTCAACGGAATACCGTATTTGTAGGCCTCAAATTCCAAATCCTTCATAAAGGCAGACACGCGTCCGGGAATAGAACCGAAATAATGGTCATCCAGCTGTTGGTTTTTGGCCGATTCGTGCCCGAGCAAGGTGCGTCCGGTCAGCAGCAAATCAGGACGGGTGGCGTACAAGCCTTCGTCAACCAAGAAATATTCCTGCTCCCAACCCAGATAAGAATACACCTTCCTTACTTTGGGGTCGAACATCTGGCAGACTGCCGTAGCCGCTTTGTCTACTGCGCTCATGGCTTTCAGCAAAGGCGCTTTCATGTCGAGCGATTCGCCCGTGTAGGAAATGAAAATGGTCGGGATGCACAAGGTGTCGTCCATGACGAAGGCCGGTGAAGATGGATCCCATGCCGTATAACCGCGCGCCTCGAAGGTGCTGCGGATGCCGCCGTTCGGGAACGATGACGCATCCGGTTCCTGCTGCGCAAGCAACTTTCCGGAAAAGTCCTCGATAACCGCTTCGCCGGGGCCGGCCACATAATCGATAAACGAATCGTGTTTTTGCGCCGTGCCATCCGTAAGTGGCTGAAACCAATGCGTATAGTGCGTCGCACCCAATTCCATGGCCCACTGCTTCATGCCAGCGGCAACGTCGTCGGCAATGCCGCGGTCAAGCGTTTCACCGTTCTTGACAGCATTCTGAATGGCATTCACCACATCTTTCGACAAATATTTGGCCATTGTGGAGGCGGTAAACACGTACTTGCCGTAATAATCGGCAATGCGACGCGCCGGCACCTGAACATCGAGCGCTTTCTTCTTGAAAGCCTCTTCAACTGCTTTAAACCTTAATGTACTCATAGTTTCATTAAATGTTGCAAAGGTACGCATTTAGTCAAAAACACACAGCCTTTTCAGGTGATTTCGTGCAAAAAAATGGTGCATGACATTGAATAACAGTATTGTACTGTTTTGTTCTCTGTGTTTTCCAAAGCGCATAACAAGCTGTCATCGCAAGCATCATAGGGCTTTTGCTTTTTATTTCTTTTATCATATCGTGCCGTCACAATTGGGATAAAAAAAGTATTTTTGCGGGACACAAAAAAGCATATTACGGTTATGAAACGATTATTGAATCCGTGGCGGGGACTTGAAGGCTACAATTGTTTTGGCTGCTCGCCCGACAATCCGTCCGGTGTACGCATGGAATTTTACGAAGATGGTGATGAAATCGTATCGGTATGGCATCCGCGTCCTGATTTCCAAGGCTGGCTGAACACGCTGCATGGCGGCATACAGTCCGTATTGTTGGACGAGATTTGCGCGTGGGTTGTTATCCGGAAGCTGAACACAAGCGGCGTAACCAGCCGTATGGCCACTCGCTACCGCAAGGCGATTTCCACCACCGACGATTACTTGTTGCTACGGGCGCATATAGTAAGCCACCGGCACAATTTAGTGGAAATCGAAGCTGCCATTTACAATCAGGCAGGAGAGGTTTGTGCAGAAGCGACTTGTCAGTATTTCGCTTATCCGCCGGAGAAAGCCCAAAGCCTGTTTTTCTTCCGTCCTTGCGAAACGGTCGGTGACGATGTGACTTTGGAAGATGTCATTAAACGGCACACCATTTCGCATTAAACCTGTCTTGCACCTGAACGGAACAATCGCAGCCGACCGGAAAATGGCAGCTGCGATTTTTTCGTGTTTGTAGGCAAAACGCATTGCGTCTTCCCTCGCTGCAATCATTGCTTCTTTAACAAATAAATGTAGGTGGGAAAATGGTCACTGTAGCCGTTTGTCCATATTCCGCTTGCAAATGTCCTTTTGGGCGAACCTTTCCGCCTGCCTTCCTGCTCCACCAGGAAAGAACGGTTGAATACATCGGCTTTCCAAAAACTGAGTTCGCTGCGGTCTGCATTGGCCAGATTGCCTGAAATAATGATTTGGTCAAACAAATTCCATTGCCCGTTATACGTCAGCGTTCCGATGCCTTTGTCCAAGGTTTTCCACAAGGTGTTGTAAAATTCCTGTGGGCCGACTTCTTCCTTTTCTTTCTTGGCACCCAATGCCACCGCACAGCTTTCGTTATACGGATCGTCGTTCAAGTCGCCCATAATGACAATTTTGGCTTTGGGTTCGCGGGCATACAACGAGTCACATATTGCCTTTACCGACAAAGCCGCCGCAATGCGGTTCGGGCGCGAGGCTTCTTCGCCGCCATAACGCGATGGCCAGTGGTTGACTATCACATGGATTTTTTCTCCCTGCAAGTAACCGCTCACTAACAGTTGAAAACGCGTGTGCATCATTTGGCCATTCACGTACAGCGGATATGCTTTGGTGGCTGTCGGCGTAAAGTAAGTGGGATTATACAGCAGGCCGACATCTATACCCCGACGGTCGGGCCCTTCCTCCAGAATCACCTGATAGTTGCGCGACTGTAATGCCGGCTGGCTGACAAGGTCTTCCAAAACCGCTTTGTTTTCCGCTTCCGACACGCCGACAATGACTGCGCCTACCGGCGTAACATCCGTACCTATCTGCGAAATGGCATAGGCCAGGTTTTTCTGTTTGCTTTTGTATTTCATGCCGGTCCACCGATATGGCCCGTCCGGCAGGTATTCGTCATCGCCGCTGTTATTGGGATCGTCTATGGTATCGAACAAGTTTTCCAGATTATAAAAAGCCAGGCAACTGACGGAAAAAGTTTCCTTTTGGGAAGATGTATCATTCTTCCGGTTTTTCTGAGCGGTTACAAAACCGCTGCAAATTACTGCACAAAGTAATAGAACAAGGTTACGCTTCATAATGGATAATTTTTGCGGCAAATTTAGAAAAAAAGAAGAAAAAACAAACCGTGCCGGTTTTCTGTCAGCAGAAAACGTATGAATATTTTATGGATATATCCGGGCAAGAATGACACGAAGCATGCATTCGGCAGGAACTATCTGTTTGCGTTCCGGAGATTTACCGGAATAAATATGCAAATATGCACGTAATCCCAAAAAAGCGGCAAAAAAATGTAATCATTTTTTCACAGCGCGATGCTTGACATTTCTGTAAAAAGTTGTATCTTGCGCGACTTTTTCCCAAATAAAACAAAAGAAAGACACTTGTTTTCTAAACTTATTTTACTAATCTATTAAAAAAAGCTATTATGAAGAGATTATTGTGCGCCATTCTTCTTAGCGTGTGTTTTTTCCCGCTATTTGCGCAACAAGCATCACTCAAAGGCATTATCCATGCCGAAGATTCCGGCCAGCCCATAACGGGAGCTACCGTTACCTTGGCAAATCAGGACATATCAACCACAACCAACGCAAGTGGCGAGTTTATGCTCGTATTGCTCGAACCGATGGATGAGGAAGTCATTGTCCATACCAGCGGCTATATGACTCAGGTGATATTAATCAAACTTACGGCTGACCAAATGAACGACATGGGCGTGATATCCCTCAAGCCCGACATTGCGGCAGATGCGCAGCAGGAACTGCTCCTGTTGCTTTCCGAAAGCGACTTGGAAAGCGATGACGGAGGTTCGCAAAACATGTCTTCTGCACTCTCTACGGGCGGCGATGTCTATACCGCACACATTTCCTACGCCTTCAGTCCGATGCGCTTCCGTGTGCGAGGCTACGGACAGGAATATGAAAACAACTACATCAACGGCATCAACTTCAACAGCCAGGAACGAGGCAGTTTCAATTATTCCATGATCGGCGGCCTGAACGATGCCACACGCAACAAAGACGTTACAAATGGCATAGAAGCCAATTCCATTTCGTTTGGCGGGGTGGGTTCCACAACCAATATCCTCACTACCGCAAGCAATATTGCCGCCGGCTGGAAAATAGGGCTTTCCGGCACAAACCGGAACTACAAAGGCCGGGCATACGTTACCTACGGCACCGGCGTATTGGAAAACGGTTGGGCTTTTGCCGCTTCCTTGGCTTGGCGTTATTCGCCCTATATCGACACCCAAAATCCGATTATCGGTGAAGGAATCTTCTACAATTCGGCTGCCTATTATTTTTCGGCCGAAAAGAAAATCAATGACCAGCATACCATTGCTTTGACCACATTCGGTGCGCCAACCGCACGTGCCCAATCGGCTGCCGTGACCCAGGAAGCCTACAGCCTGTACGGCTCCATCTACTACAACCCCTATTGGGGCTACCAGAACGGTAAGGTGCGCAACTCGCGCGTTGTAAAGACTTTCGACCCGGCCGTTACGCTGAACTATGAATGGAAAATAAACGACAACCACACCATTAACATCAACGAAGGCTTCCATTACAGCATGTACAGCACGTCGGCGCTGACCTTCTACAACGCACCCGACCCGCGCCCCGACTACTACCGCAACATGCCCTCGTTCCTGTTTGACAACCAAATAGATGAAAACGGCAACTTTATCCGGCAAGACATGAACGGCGAGTGGCTGGGTGATAACGGGCAAATGCAGTCCTACATTGCCGCAAACGGACAGGAATACATTTTCGGCCCATCCATCGACTACAACAGCTACACATCCCTGATAGACGGCTGGGTGGAACGCGACCCGACCGTGACGCAAATCCAGTGGGACGAATTATACCAAGCCAACTACCGAAACAACGTGATAAATCCGACCGGAACGGCCAAATACATGGTAGAACGCCGCCACAACGACATCTGGGAGAACATGCTCAACGCACGCTACACCGGGCAACTGACCCCTCACCTGAAAATGACGGCCGGGATAGAGACGAAAGTGTCGCAAGGCAGACACTACAAAACGGTGGATGACCTGCTCGGCGCCAACCAATGGATTGACGTGGACCCGTTTGCAGAACGCGACATTGCCGATCTGGCACAAAACATAGGCCTGACACAGGCGGCCATTGAACAGGTAAAGCAAAACGACATAGACAACCCGAATCGTGCCGTACACGAAGGTGATATTTTCGGCTACAACTACAACATCAACATGTATCAGGCCAATGTCTTCGCACAACACGAATGGAAATTCCCGCTGGTGGACTTCTATTACGCCCTGAAGGGAACGTTCAGCGGCTTCCAGCGCGAAGGCTTTATGGAAAACGGCCGCGCGGAGTACCTGCAACGCATTTATGCCCAATACGACCCGACCAATGCCGACGCGTGGAAAACGATCTACACATCCAAGGGCAAAGGGTATTTCGCCAAGTTCCTGGACCCATCGGTCAAGGCCGGCGTAACCTACAAGATTGACGGGCGAAACCATCTGAAAGCAAACGTACTGGCCGAAACACGCGCCCCACTGGCACGCAACGCGTATATCTCGCCGCGTATTCACGACCGCATGGTGGACAACCTGAGTTCTTCCCGGATATTGTCCTACGACCTGAACTATGAATTCAATTTCCGCCCCGTGCGCGGACGCCTGACGGCCTACCGCACACATTTCCTGAACCAGACCGAACTGAACGGATACTACGATGACGGCTATCGCACCTACGTGAATCAGGCCATGACCGGCATCAACAGCATACACCAAGGCATTGAGTTTGCCGCCGCCGTAAAAATGGGCATGTACTTTACCTTGTCGGCTGCAGCCACCGTGTCAGACCAGCACTACACGTCGAATGCGTACAGCGTAACCAGCGCGGAGAACGGTATGGCTTTGGGCGTATCCACTTCCGGGTATGCG
>CAYUYS010000065.1:0-9405 GCA_964449415.1 uncultured Paludibacteraceae bacterium
CATCGAACGCCGCTACATCACGATGCATGATGTGCACTCATCACGATGCATGATGCGTCCACATCTCGCTGTAAGATGCGGGCGGGCAAGCTATATGCTTTCATTCCATTCAGCCAAGGGGGTAGGAAATAAATAAATTGTTGCAACCCGCGATTTTTATTACTTTTGCGGGCGCTATGAAACGCTTTGCTTTTTGTGTGATTTGTATCGGCTTTGTGAGTGCTTCGGTCGTGGGCCGGGGCTTTGCTGCGTATGCGCCGTACCACCGTTTTTGGACCGAAGTCGTGCAGCAGAACGGTTTGCCTGTGCAATGCAGCTTTCTGCCGCTGTTGCTGACGGACGCGGATGTCGCTTTCCGCAACGAATACGCTGCCGGCGTATGGGCTTTGTCGGCACCGGTGGCGCGTCATTACGGCCTGAAGATAGATGCGGTTTACGATGAGCGCTTCGATGTGCAGCTTGCCACGGAAGCGGCGGTGGCCTATTTGAAAGACTTGGCAAAAGTCCATGCCGGCGACCCGGAGAAGCAATTGGCTGTTTATGCCGGTACGACGGCTTGTCTGACTGATACGGTAGCGGGCACCATCGGCAGCCGTCTGGGCAGGCTGGCAGCGGAATGGGAAAGTACGGCACGGGCATCGGAGCCGGATGCCTTCGTTGCGGATACGGCGTGGCTTTGTTTGGACAAGAACGTGCGCCTGTCCGATTTCTGTGCCGTGTTGGGCATGGACAGCCTGCAGTTGTTCCAACTGAATCCGTGTCTGTCACCTTCCGCCCAAGTGCTGCGCAAGGGTTATCGGATTTATTTGCCGCAGGAACAGCTGCTTTTGTATGCCGCCGCTTCCGCGCAAATGGACACCCTGTCGCTTCCCGACAAGCCGGCAGTCAGCCAGCCGACCTTGCCCGCGCCCAAGGTGCAATACGTCGTTTACCGGGTCAAGGCCGGTGACACGCTCGGGCATATCGCGAAGCGCTACCGCGTGGGTGTCTCGCAGCTGAAGCGTTGGAACAATCTGCGTTCCGACATGTTACAGATAGGACAAAGGTTAAAGATATACCAATGAAAGCGTATAAGATCGTTTTGTTCATATTTGCGGTTATTGCCTTGCTGGGCGTGCTGTGTGTCTTTTTCCCGCAGGAAGGCATACAAATCGGCGGGCAGACTTTGTATTTCCCGTCCATAGCGGAAGTATTGGCGACGAATAAGGAAGCGGAGTTGCCGGAAGAAAGTCCTGAAGAACTGTTGCGAAAACGCATAGAAGAAATGCGTATGCAGCAGGAAGCGGAATACATGCGTTTCTTCCTCGAGAATCCCGCGCGCATTCATTTCCCGAACGACAGCATTGCGCTGTTCGACCCCTTGTTTGCTGCATTGGACAGTGCGCGAACTCGCCCTGTGCGCATTTTGCATTACGGCGATTCGCAGATAGAAGAAGACCGGATTACCAACGTGTTGCGGAACGAACTGCAGGACCGTTTCGGCGGCAGTGGGGTGGGACTTGTTCCCGTTATTCAGACCGTTCCGAGCAGGTCTGTCGGGCAGTCGTGCAATGTGGATTTGCTGCGCTACACGGTGTTCGGCAGTCAGGACATGCGTGCAGGGCACAACCGTTACGGCATTTCCGGGCAGTTTGTTCAGTTGTATACTACAGCTACGGTGCGTTTCTTTCCGCGGCCGGCCGATGTAGCGCCGGAACATGCGCGCTATTTTGACAAACTGACTTTGCTGGTGGGCAATGTGGACGAAACCTTGCATGTCAGTGTGTCGCAAGCCGGCAGCAGAACCGTGCAGGCACCCTCCGCAGGCCTGAAGTTGCTGGAATTTGGCTTGCCCGACAGTACGCTCCGCGCCACGATAACCATGAGCGGCTATGCCGAATTGTACGGCGTTCTGCTGGACGGCAACAACGGTGTTTCGGTGGATAACATACCCATGCGCGGTTGTTCCGGGACGATTTTCACGCGCATGAACCAAGCCATTCTGCGCACGTTCTGTCAGCGGAAAGACGTATGCCTGATTATCTTGCAGTTCGGCGGCAATTCCATGCCTCACATACATACGGAAAAGCAACTGTCGACATACAAGGAAAGCATAATGAAGCAAATCGATTACATGAAGCAGGTTGCTCCGAATGCCTGCGTGCTGTTCATTGGCCCGTCGGACATGACCACCCGCATCAAGGGTGTCATGCAGACCTATCCGATGTTGCCGGACATGGTGCAGGCACTGAAAGAGGCTGCTTTTGCCTGCAATGCCGCTTATTGGGATTTGTACAGCGTCATGGGCGGGCATAACTCCATGCAGGCCTGGGTCAAGGCTACGCCCCCGCTGGCTGTTTCCGATCATATCCATTTCACCAGACTGGGTGCCGAAAAGGTCGGCGACATGCTTTATAAGTCACTGATGCTTTACTATGATTACTATTGTTTTAGAAACAACGATACGCAATATTTGGAAAATGTGGAACTGGAAACCGACACGGTCGGGAAATGATTTTGTGAGGTACATAGTGTTGTGCTTGTGGTTGCTGTGTGGTGCTGCGGTTCGTTTGCCGGCACAACCCTTGTTGCGTACGCTGCCGGCGTATGAGTGCGTGCATTACGACAAAAACCGCCTGCATTTTCCGGCCGGAAAGGAAAGCATGTCGCTGTTTTATGCCCGTTTGGATTCCTTGTTGCTGTTCGGCGAGGGGAACATTAACATATTGCACATAGGCGGCTCGCACATACAGGCCGATTTCCTGCCGCACGCCATTCGCACCGATTTGGTCTCCATGCAGCCGGGATTGGTAGCCGGACGCGGCATTATTTTCCCGCACAATGTATTGCCCAACATGAACACTTCGCGCAATTACACCATCAGTTGTAGCGGCGAATGGACAGCCAATCGCAATTCGCGCAAGCCTTGGGATTTGCGTATGGGCCTGACCGGCATGGCGGCCATGACTTCCGACACGGCGGCCGAGGTGCGTTTTAGTCTGAACAAGTCGGCTGATGCGCCGCAATGGCAATTTGACCGCCTGCGCGTGCTGGGTTATGCTTCGTCCGATTCGGTTGTGCCCATTTTGCTGGCGGCCGGCGACACGCTTTGGCCGGAGCTCGACACCGTGCAGCCGGGCTATGTGTTCCATCTTCCGGAAATGACGGATGCTGCCTGTATCCGCTTCCGGATTCCGACCGCCGGGCAATGGTTCACGCTTACCGGCATATTGCCGGAAAACGATTTGCAGGGTATCAATTATTTTTCCGTAGGAGTGAACGGTGCGGCTGTGCCGGCATGGTTGCGTTGCGTGGATTTTGAGCGCGATTTGTGTTTGGTCAAGCCCCACTTGGTGGTGTTTGGTATCGGCATAAACGATGCGGCCGTGCCTTACGGCGATTTCAATCCCGAAACATTCAAACAAAACTATCGTTCGCTGATTGCACGCATCCGGCGCGTTTCGCCCGATTGTGCGCTGATTTTCACAACCAACAACGACAGCTACCGCAGCGCAGGCCGCCGCAAGAGGGTGCCCAACCGCAACGGCGAACTGGTGCAACGTGCGTTTTACGAACTGGCCGAAGAATATCAGGGGGGCGTATGGGATGTGTTTGACTTCATGGGCGGGTACGGTTCGGTGGAAAAATGGGAAATGTACGATCTGATACAGCGCGACCGGCTGCATTTTACCCGAAAAGGCTACGAACTGATCGGACACATGTTTTACAACGCTTTGATAAGTGATTATCTGGGATATTATTGAATATGGAGGAGCTATTGAAGTATTTTCCGCAACTGACAGAAACGCAGCGCGCGCAGTTTGCCGCCCTGTATGACTTATATGCCGATTGGAATGCCAAAATCAACGTCATTTCGCGCAAGGACATTGAAAACCTGTACATTCACCACGTGCTCCATTCGTTGGGAATAGCCAAGCTGCTTACTTTCAAGCCGGGCACGGACGTGCTGGATGTCGGTACGGGCGGCGGCTTTCCGGGCATTCCGCTGGCAATTCTGCTGCCGGAATGTCGTTTCACGCTGATTGATTCCATTGGCAAGAAAATCAAGGTCGGTACGGCGGTTGCGGAGGCCATCGGGCTGCAAAACACCATCCTGAAGCACCTGCGCGTGCAGGACGAGAAAGGGAAATACGATTTTGTGGTCAGCCGTGCGGTCATGCCCTTGGGCGAATTGGTGCCTGTAGTGCGGAAAAACATAAAGGCACAAGGGAAAAACGCCTTGCCGAACGGCTTGATTTGCCTGAAAGGCGGTGAGTTGCAGCACGAATTGCAGCCCTTCAGGAATATGGCGGAACAGTTCAAGCTTTCCGATTACTTCTCCGAGCCGTTTTTTGATACGAAGAAAGTTGTTTACTTGCCTCTTTGATGTGTACAGTTCGTGGGTTTTGCCAATTGTGTATGGTCGACACGGCTTGTCATGAGCCTACCGGCAAAAGGGATTGAGCCTTGCCACAAAGCCGCTACCGGATCTTCACGTTAAATTTGCGCCCGAATACAAACTAAGAAAATCAGGAGAACAATGAACAGAAAAGCAGCTGCGGTAACGGGAGCAGCAGAAACAAACCGGAAAACAAGTAATATGAAAATCATTAGGGATACGGAATTTGGGGGCGAACGCCCTCTGTTTGAATCACACAATCTGCGTTTGGAAAATGTGGTGATTCGCGCCGGCGAGTCGGCGATTAAAGAGTGCAGCAACATTGAGGCTTTTGAGTGCCGCTTTGAGGGACACTATCCTTTCTGGCACGTCCGTGGTTTCAAGATTGAGCGTTGCTATTTCGATGTGGGAGGCCGTTCGGCCTTGTGGTATTCCGACCATCTGCTGATGAAGGACACCGTGATTGATGCCCCCAAAATGTTCCGCGAAATGCACGAGATAGACATTGAGAACGTCACGATGAACGATGCCGACGAAGTGTTCTGGCGTTGCAACGGCATTCGTGTCAAGAACCTTACGCTGCACAAAGGCACTTATCCGTTCATGTTCAGCAACGACATTTATGTGGACGGACTGGAGAGCGACAGCAATTATGTTTTCCAATACGTGAAGAACGTGGAAATTCACAACGCCAAGATTACCACCAAGGATGCTTTCTGGGAAGTGGAGAATGTGACCATTTACGATTCGGAGCTGAACGGCGAATACCTTGGCTGGCACTCCAAAAACCTGCGTTTAGTGAACTGCCACATCACCGGCGAACAGCCGCTTTGCTATGCGCACGACTTGGTGCTGGAAAACTGCACGTTCGGGCCCGACTGCGACCGGGCATTCGAGTACAGCACATTGAATGCCGATATTCGCGGGGCAATCACCAACATCAAGAACCCGATGTCGGGACGCATTGTGGCAGACGCGTACGGTTCGATAACCCTGGATGAGAACATCAAAGCGCCCGCCGATTGTGAGATCCTGCTTAGGGATGGACAACCTGTTTCACAGACTAAACAGACTAAACTGCAAGGACAATGAAATACGACTTTGATACCCTTATTCCCCGACGGGGAACGAACGCTTACAAATGGGACAGTCCGAGTGCGCCGACCGATAAGGATGTGTTGCCCCTTTGGGTGGCGGACATGGATTTCCGGGTGGCTCCGGCCATCACCGATGCGCTGGCCAAACGGGTGGCGCACGGCATATTCGGCTATGTGCGTGTGCCCGACGCATACTACGCGGCAGTAACCCGCTGGTTTGAACGGCGGCACGGCTGGGCTTTTGAAAAGGAATGGATGATATACACCTCCGGCGTTCTCCCGGCTATCGCTGCCATCCTCAGAGCCTTGACCGAACCCGGCGACGGCGTGGTGGTGCAGACACCCGTGTACAACTGTTTCTTTTCGTCCATACGGAACAGCGGCTGCCGCATAGTGAGCAATCCGCTGAAATACGAGGACGGCACCTACCGCATCGACTTTGACGATCTGGAACGCAAGGTGCAAGAGCCGGGCGTAAAACTGCTGCTTTTGTGCAACCCGCATAACCCGGCGGGGCGGGTGTGGACGCGCGAGGAACTGTGCCGGATAGGAGATATTTGCCTGCGAAACCGAGTGACCGTGCTGTCGGACGAGATTCATTGCGAACTGGTCTTTCCCGGACATACCTACACGCCCTTTGCCTCCCTAAGCGACGAACATCTGTGGAACTCCATCACTTGCCTGTCGCCCAGCAAGGCCTTCAATATCGCCGGACTGCAGATTGCCAATATCGTAGCCCGCAACGAGGACGTGCGCCGGCGGATAGACCGCGCCATCAACATTCACGAGGTGTGCGATGTCAATCCCTTCGGCATAGAGGCTACCATAGCCGCTTACAACGAAGGCGAGGAGTGGCTTCTTGCGTTGCTGGACTACCTGAAAGCGAACTACGACTGCCTGTGTGCGTTCTTCCAAGCGCATTTGCCCCAACTGCCGGTCACGAGATTAGAGGGAACGTACTTGGTGTGGACCGACTGCCGGGCCCTCCGCTTGCCGTCCGACGCAATGCAGGCGCGCTTGCTCGAACAGACCGGCCTCTGGCTCAACAGCGGCACTATGTACGGAGCCGAGGGCGAAGGCTTCCTGCGCTGGAACATTGCCTGCCCGCGGGCGGTGCTGCAGGATGCCTTGCAGCGCTTCAAGGCTTTTGTAGATTCGCTACCAAACGCATAAAACATGGCTGCCTCGAAAACAGAAACCAACGGCCTCCAACCGGTGCAGTCAGCGGAGCGCTTCATCATACTGGACGCGTTGCGCGGTTTTGCTTTGCTGGGCATTGTCATGGCTAACTTCCCGGAGTTCTCCCTCTACACCTTCATGCCGGCCGAAGCTACGGCCCGGCTGCCCTTTTCCGCCGCCGACCGTTGGGTGCAATACCTGCTCTGTTTCTTTGTGGACGGTAAGTTCTACACCATCTTCTCCCTGCTGTTCGGCATCGGGTTCTCCATCATGCTGGAAAACATCACCCGAAGGGGCGGCAATGCCTTGGCGGTGTTTTACCGAAGGATGTTCCTGCTGGCCGTGGTGGGTCTGCTGCACCTGATGCTTGTATGGAGTGGAGACATTCTGCTGCTCTATGCCCTGATGGGAATGTTCCTCCCGCTCGTCAGGAAGCTGTCGGATCGCAGCCTGCTTGCCCTTGCCGGCGTGCTGCTGTTCGTGCCGGTGATGGTCGACTGCCTGTGCGAAGCGACACAGACCTACCCGGCCGCGCCCGTCGTGGAACTGCAACAGGCCCTTTGCGCCCGCTTTGGCATTACGCCCGACAATTTTGCCTACTGGCTGCGCGATGCTTCCACCTACGGGGAAGTGTTCCAATTCCTGATTCAGGGAGCTGTGGTGCGCCTGCAGGAATTCATTGACGGCAACCGCTACTTCAAGGTGCTCGGGCTGTTCATTATCGGGTTCTGCATAGGGCGGCGGCACCTTTACGCCCGCCTCCACGAGGAAAAGCCGTGGCTGAAGAAAACCTTTGCCGCAACTGCGCTCGTGGGCGTGCCGCTCTCGGTGCTCTACGCCTACAGCGCCGTGAACGGCCATCCCTGGGGACTGACCGCACACAGCCTGCTCTATTTCTCCGGCGTGTATCCGCTGGCCTTTGCCTACGTAGCCGGCATCTGTCTGCTTTTCATCAAGCATGCTCACTCTTCCGCCTTCCGCCTGTTTGCTGCTCCGGGCAGAATGGCCCTGAGCAATTACATCGGGCAGTCGCTCATGGGCATCTTGCTCTTCTACGGCATAGGCTTGGGGCTGGGAGCCGGGCTCGGCCTCTCGGCGGTGGTCATCATAGCCGTCGGGGTGTGGATGCTGCAGGCCGCGCTCAGCCGCCTGTGGCTGCGCTATTGCCGGTTCGGCCCATTGGAGTGGGTATGGCGCGTGCTTACTTACGGCCAACGGTTCAGGCTGTTCAGAAACAAGGAATAAAGGATGGCGAAGAACAAGAACACCGACCTTCTGCTCGACCTGATCCGCAACGGCCAACCCATGAGCCTGCGGCAGCAGCTAAGCCTGACCGTAAGGCTCAGCGTGCCGGCCATCATCGCCCAACTCTCCTCCATCATCATGCAATATATCGACGCGGCCATGGTGGGGCGCATCGGTGCCGAGGCATCGGCCTCCATAGGATTGATCTCTACCTCCACTTGGCTGTTCTGGGGACTGTGCACGGCGGCGGCCACGGGCTTCTCCGTGCAGGTGGCCCACCGCATCGGGGCAGGTGACATGAAGGGCGCGCGCACCGTGTTGCAGCAGTCGCTGGCCGGAACGCTCATCTTCAGCCTGCTGCTCGCCCTGCTGGGAGCAGCCATCAGCCCGGCGCTGCCGGCCTGGTTGGGTGGCGACCCCACCATCCGCCGCGACGCATCCGTTTACTTTCTCATCTACTCCCTCTTCCTCCCCGTCCTGCAAATGAACTTCCTGGCCGGCGGCATGCTGCGCTGCAGCGGCAACATGCGCGTGCCCAGTCTGCTGGGCGTGGTTATGTGCGCGCTGGACGTGGTGTTCAACTTCCTGCTCATCTTCCCGACGCGCCTGTGCACCGTTGGCGGACTGTCCTTCACCGTGCCGGGAGCCGGATTAGGCGTGTGCGGCGCGGCATTGGGCACCGCCGCCGCCGAAACAGTGGTGGCCGGCGTGCTGCTGTGGTACTTGTTCGCCCGCTCCGACAAACTGAAGTACCGCCGCGAGGAGCGCAGCTTCCGCCCCAAAGCCGACACCTTCCGCAAGGCCCTCCACATCAGCCTGCCCATAGGCATGGAGCACGTGGTCATTTGCGGCGCACAGATACTTACCACCGTCATCGTGGCCCCGCTCGGGGTCTTTGCCATCGCGGCCAACTCCTTCGCCATTACCGCCGAAAGCCTGTGCTACATGCCCGGATACGGCATTGCCGATGCCGCCACCACCCTTGTGGGCCAGAGCATAGGCGCGCGGCGCAAGCGCCTCACGCGCAGCTTTGCCCGGATCACCGTCCTCTTGGGGATGCTCGTTATGGGCTTCATGGGCGTGCTTATGTATTTGTTCGCCCCCCAAATCATCGGCATGATGACGCCCGTTGCCGAGATACGGGAGCTGGGTGTGATGGTCTTGCGCATCGAAGCCTTCGCCGAGCCGATGTTCGCCGCCTCCCTGGTGGCCTACGGCGTGTTCGTGGGGGCGGCCGACACGCTTGTCCCCTGCCTAATGAACTTCTTCAGCATTTGGGCCGTGCGCCTGACGCTGGCTGCCTGGCTCGCCCCCACTTTGGGACTGAAGGGCGTGTGGATAGCCATGTGCGTGGAGCTCTGCTTCCGCGGCCTTATCTTCCTTGTCCGCCTGCAGCGCGAACGCTGGCTCAAGCCCCTGCAAGATCGGGAAGCCCGCCGGGCCGACTAACCCGGCAGAATAAGTTCTGCGCCGGCCGGCGTCGCCCAATCCGTCCCACTTCCTCCC
>CAYUYS010000066.1:0-9393 GCA_964449415.1 uncultured Paludibacteraceae bacterium
CAAATTGCTGTGCCTGCTGTTCGCGGCAGAATTTTTTTTTCTCTGCCATATTGACAGTTTGTCGGGTGAAACCCTTGCGTTTCCATTCGGCGTATTTTTCCAAAATGAATGTTTTTATGCCGGCTGTGTCGGTTGCGGCAAGTCCTGCGTTTGTTTTTTGCATGGTTTCGGCCAGGCAGGCTTCATCGCTACGGACGAAAAGCACCGGTTTTTCGACACCCAATGCCTCGAAGAATTTGGTGGTCATTATGCCGTGAGGACCGTTGGCGGTGGTTTTGTTGGCTGCCAGAACAAGCACAATGGATGCGGTGTGCAGGATGCCCGGGACTTTTTCCGGTGTCACAAAATCGTGGATGACGAACGTTTGTGCCGGAAGCATGCCAACGTATTTTTGCCGCAGTGTGGTTTGTGTTTGTTTGTCGGTGTACCAATGCAAACGCAAGTCGGCAAACAGCTCTGTTTGTTCAGTTAGTAGTTCCCGTAAGGCTTGGAACAACAATTCTTCAGGATTGTGCAAATTATTTTCCAACATGCGGCCTGTATATACCATGTTGAATGTTTGCGTCTGTAAATCAATGGGATAAAACAGCGTGCTGTCATATCCGTTGTAAATAAGCTCGATGTTGGGATTGTAAGCCTTTAATATGTTTACGTGCCACGGCGATACGGTTGTCAGGGCGCTGGCGGAGCGTAAAACACGGTTTCGCCGTCGGGTGTTTATGCCTCGTCCCTTGCCCCAAAGACGCAACCGCGCTGAGATGTTTTCCGGTTGCGGATATTGTTCCATAATGTCGCGCAAGTCGGCTATGAGCGGTATGCCTAATGCGTTTGCAGCCTTGTGTGCGAAGAGTAGCGGGAATGTGTAAAACGTGCTGCACAGCACGGCATGATAGTTTTGTTGTATGATTTCCTTTTTGGCACGCTGCCAGAAATAGCGGTCCTTGTATGCAAAAATCAGGTTCAGTATGTGTTTGAATGCGTATTCCGTTTTCGCCCAACGGGTATATTGACAATGGTAATATTGTATGCGGCGGACTTTCACGCGGGGCGAAACCGGCAAGGGGAAATGGCTTTCGCCAAGTTGTTCCGTATAAACGGTTACCTGCCAGTCTTCCGGCAAGAATTTGCACAAGTAACCCATGCGCGGAGCGAAATTCGGAGGAAACGCATCAGTTATCAGCAGCAGATGTTTCATGGTGCAATTCTTTTATAAGTTCCTGATACAACTGTTTGTGGTAGCTTTTTTCCAAGCCGCCAACGCTGCTGTTGTGCCACAGCAGCACAAGTTCCCCGCCATGTTTTTTTACTTCTGTGATCAGTTTCCGGCAATAATCCAAGGCTTGCTCGTAATCCAGATGCATGTATTGTTTGCCGTCCAGTGTGCCATCCATTACGGTCATGGGGTGCAAGGTCAGGGTGGTCAATTCCTTTGTTTGCGGGTCAATCCATCTGACGGCACGACATGTGCCGAGCCGGAAACCGGCCACATCGGCATAACCCATGGTGAAATCGTCTGTGATGCCGGCGGCAGCCAATGCCCTCATGCAATGCGGTTCGCACGAGCGCAGGAAATGATGGCGGTTGGCTGTAACGTCGGTTTGAAGGGATGCTGCCAGCCGTTGCTTTTCCCGGCCGATAAATTCGGGATGTGCTCCGGCAAGATAGCTGGTGTGCAGTCCGGTCTGTACGTTGTTTTCCCGGCACAGTCGGATTAACTTCCGGACATTGTTGCTGTGCAAATCATAGCAAGGCCGGTCTTCGGGAATGTCGGATTTGCCTGCCTTGAAAAAAACGATTCCGGTTGCGGCCGGCAGTTTATGGTTTTGCTCAAACAGCCATGGGAACGTGTACAACGGGTCGTTGTTGATGCTCAAAAAAGCAGCTTTGAACACTTGCGTCAGTGATTCCGGGCTGTTTTTCCGCAAGGGGAGAAGTGCGCGCATGATGCCGCCGCAAAAACCTCGTATATTCCTGTATTGCTCAATTTTGTCGGCATCGTGTGTCAGGTAAATATGCGAAAAACCGCTTGCCGGTTCGGCTATTTCCACGCCGGTTTCACGCAACAGTCGGCGCAGCAGCCTGCCGTATTCATCGACAATCGGCCTGTCAAGGCAACCGTGTTGATAAACAATGCTGTCCGTGCCGGGGAAGCGTCCGTGCCGGTCGCGTTGCGGGCAGATGGTTTCCTCATAGCGCGACAGCAGAAAAAACGCACCGGCCACCAAGTCGGCGTGCAGAATGATGGTATTGCCTCGCCTTTCGATGACGGGTCGGCCGAACAAAATCGGTACGCCCTCCATTTCCTGCAAAGGCAGCTTGGGGCGCGACAGGGCTTTGCCAAAACAGTCGGGCGTAAAAAAAACGCTGGGAACAATGACGATACGATAATGGGCAAAACGGCTGCTGTCGGTGGTGTAACCAATCCAGGAAGCCTGTGCCGGCTGCCGGAGCATGAACGAAAGCAGGTATGTTAGTGTTTGTTCGGGAAGCATAGCACAAAAGTACGCACTAAAATAGAGATGCGCAAATGCGAGTGACGAAAAGTCGTGTTTCTGTATGGGATGGCAGGCAGGCACGGACAGTTGGCTGCTAAGTATTTTCGGCGGTTTTCCTCATTTTCCAATAATTATGTCTATTTTTGCCGCTCTGAAAAACGCGGCTTGCGGCGCGGAAAACAAATGGAAACGCATGCTTACAACCCACACGTTTTTAGGCAAATATCTTTTTCTTTCGGTTCTGTTTCTGTGGTTGCCGGCGGGTTTGGTTGCGACAACTGCCGCCGATTTGTTGCAGACCACGTACGAAAAAGGCTTGTTCACCACCCGTTGCACGGTTGAGGTTGCGGCCGACAAACCGACGGCCAATGATGTGATTGACGACTTGATAAGTCAGTTTCAAGGCGACCCGGAACGTTTGTTCGATTGGGCCTTCGAGGGTTTGGGGCAGCAAAAAGACGGCTCGGACAAGGATGCGGTCATTTTGATTTGGAAAGCCACATCTTACAACCCGCAGACCGGCATAAGTATCCTAAATGTGGATGCTGTGGTGCCCGGTTTCACGGTCTTTCACGACATTGAACTGAAGAGCAAGGTGGAAGACCGTGAATTGCAAAATGGTTGGCGACGTGTTCGTGTGGACATGTTTTATTCCGGTTCATTGCTCAAAGAATCGTACGGTGTGTTTTACATAAAGCAGCTTGCGCCCACCAAAATGCTTTACACGATAGAAATAAATTTACGCTTCGGTTGGTTTTTCAATATATTTATTACACAACGCCGCTACAAGGCTTTGGCCGAGTTCCGTGTAGAAAAGTTCATGCAGAATTTGCGCGACGAGACGGAAAGGCGTTACGGCTTGCGCAATGCCACAACCGATAAATAATTGATGGGAAAAACAATATGGATGTATTAGCAAAACTGGAAGGGCTGCAACACAAGTTTGAGGAAATCTCGTTGCTGATTACCGACCCGGCGGTGATTGCCGACAGGGCGCGTTATGTGAAACTCAACAAGGAATATCGCGAGTTGGAGCGGATTATGGAAGCGCAGAAGCGTTACCGGACGGCGCTGGCCGATTTGGCTGATGCCAAACAAGTGTTGGTGGAAGAATCGGATGCCGATTTGCGCGAGATGGCACGTGCCGAGCAGGAGTCGCTGGAAAAACGTATCCCGCAGCTGGAGGAGGAAATCAAGTTGCTGCTCATTCCGGCCGACCCGGAAGATGGCAAGAACGTGGTGATGGAAATACGTGGCGGAACGGGCGGCGATGAGGCTGCCATTTTTGCAGGCGACTTGTTCCGCATGTATTCCAGGTATTGCGAAACCAAAGGCTGGAAAGTGACGGTTTCCAACTTTACCGAAGGCCCTTCGGGAGGCTTCAAGGAGATTATTTTCAACGTGACGGGCGAGCAGGTTTATGGCACTTTGAAGTATGAAAGCGGCGTGCATCGCGTGCAGCGTGTGCCGGCCACCGAGACGCAAGGACGTGTGCACACTTCGGCGGCCACGGTGGCTGTGTTGCCGGAGGCAGACGAGTTTGATGTGCAGATAAACGAGGGCGAAATCAAATGGGATACCTTCCGGAGCGGCGGTGCCGGCGGACAGAATGTGAACAAGGTGGAATCAGGCGTGCGCTTGCGCTATGTCTGGAAAAACCCGAATACCGGCCAAGCCGAAGAAATCCTGATTGAGTGTACCGAAACCCGCGACCAGCCCAAGAACAAGGAGCGGGCACTGGCACGTTTGCGCACACAGATATACGACCGCGAGCACCAGAAATATATCGACGACATTGCCGCAAGGCGCAAGACAATGGTCAGCACCGGCGACCGCTCGGCCAAAATACGCACCTACAACTATCCGCAGGGACGTATCACCGACCACCGCATTGGCCTGACCATCTACAACTTGGCCGCATTCATGGATGGAGACATACAGCAGGTCATCGATGGACTTGTTGTGGCCGAAAATGCCGAACGGCTGAAAGAAAGCGAACTGTAAATCGGTTTGCGACTGACTTTATTTGAAATACAAAACGTATAACAGATATGACAAGAGAAGAACTTTTCGGAAATATCATGCGCAAGAAATCATTTCTTTGCGTGGGGTTGGATACGGATGTAGAAAAGATTCCGGCGCATTTGTTCGATGAGTCGGATGACGCCATTTTCGCCTTTAACAAAGCCATTATCGATGCAACAGCCGATTTGTGCGTTGCCTACAAGCCCAATCTGGCGTTTTACGAAAGCATGGGCATTGAAGGCTGGGACATTCTGGAACGCACGGTGGAATATATCCGCACCCATTGCCCCGACCAGTTTATCATTGCCGATGCCAAGCGCGGAGACATTGGCAACACGTCGGCCATGTATGCGCGCACGTTTTTCGGCCATCTGGATGTAGACAGCGTCACTGTGGCTCCCTACATGGGGTCAGACAGCGTTACGCCTTTCCTGACCTATCCGGGCAAGTGGGTTACTCTGCTCGCCCTGACCAGCAACAAGGGCGCGTTCGATTTTCAGTTTGTGGAAGACCGCATCACCGGTGAGCGGCTGTTCGAGAAAGTGC
Organism: uncultured Paludibacteraceae bacterium; assembly: GCA_964449415.1. GTDB lineage: Bacteria > Bacteroidota > Bacteroidia > Bacteroidales > Paludibacteraceae > CALUNA01. The sequence continues at coordinate 5,067 of CAYUYS010000066.1, forward strand.
TTCGCACCTCGCTCCAATGGGGCAATGCCGACAACATGATGTATGTGGTGGGCGCAACCAAGGCCGAAATGCTGGAAGATGTGCGCAAGATTGTGCCCGAACATTTCCTGCTTGTGCCCGGAATCGGCGCACAGGGCGGCAGTTTGCAGGAAGTGGCTGCGCATGGCATGAACAGCCAGTGCGGTTTGCTGGTCAATTCCTCGCGCGCGATTCTGTATGCCGACAGCACGCCGGCTTTTGCCGATGCGGCACGTGCCGAAGCCCGCCGCGTACAGCAGGAAATGGCCGTTCTGCTGGAGCAGCTTGCCTGATGGGCGGTTTGCCGTCGGACCTATCCGGCATTTATTGAAAAAAAGCCGTCTTGCTTTCAACTTAAACAAGACGGCTTTTGAGTTTTAAAAACGGTGGGGTTACATTTCCCATTTCTCGCAGCTGGCAACCAGATCGTCGAAACAGCGGATGTTCGATTTTTCCCGAACTTCGGCAATCTGGCGGTTTACGGCTTCGTCGTAACTTTCTTCCTCTACATCGCGGATAATGCCCATTGCAACAGGCAGTTCCGGTCCTTCCATCAGGGCGAGTTTTTTGTGCAGGGTGTCATCGGCACAATGTGCATCGTGCACCAGAATGTCTTTTTCGGTGATGCCGTTCTCGCCGATGGTAACGGCTTTCAGATTCCAGCCGTCCAACACAAGTCCTTTGTTGCGTTCGGCACCGAAAATCATGGGTTTGCCGTGTTCCAGCACAATCATACGGTCGGCACGGTGTGCCTTGTCGGCAATCCAGCCGTGCGCGCCGTTGTTGAATATGATACAGTTCACAAGACATTCCACTACGGCCGCGCCTTTGTGCCGGGCGGCTGCCACTAAGCTGCTGACGGTGGTCTGTATGTCCACATCCAATGCGCGTGCAAAGAATGTCCCGCGCGCGCCGAACACCAATTCCGCGGTGTGGAACGGCCGCTCCACAGTTCCATAGGGCGATGATTTGCTGACAAAACCTTTTTTGCTTGTTGGCGAATATTGTCCTTTGGTCAGACCGTATATCTGGTTGTTGAACAATACGATGTTCAGATTTACGTTTCGACGCAGGCTGTGTATGAAGTGGTTTCCGCCAATGGCGAGGCTGTCGCCGTCACCGGACATTTGCCATACGGTCAGTTCGGGGTGCGAGGTTTTCACGCCGGTGGCGATGGCCGCTCCGCGTCCGTGTATGGTGTTGAATCCGTATGTGCTCAGATAGTGTGGCATGCGCGATGAACATCCGATGCCCGATATGACAACTGTTTGGTGTGGGGCTACGCCCAACTCGGCCATGGCTTTTTGCAACGAATTGACAACGGCATGGTCGCCGCAGCCGGGGCAGAAACGCACGTATTGGTCGCTTTTGAAATCTTTTGCAGTAAACATAACCTGATATGATTTGTGTGGCAATGTGGGAATTTGGAATGTCCTGTCGTGCCGCTGTTTTATTTGTTGATTAATTCAAGAAGGCCGGCTTCCAGTTCGCTGACATTGAACGGTTGCCCTTCCACTTTGTTGCATTGGTACAAATGTACGTTTTCCACTTGCGAGCGCAGGTAGGTTGCAAACTGTCCCGAATTCAGTTCGCAGACAACTACTTTCGGATATTTGTGCAACACATCGGCTGTGTTTTTGGGCAGCGGCGCAATGTAGTTGAAGTGTGCCAATGCCACTTTGTGGCCTTGTGTGTTCAGGTTGGTCATGGCGCTCATCAAATGTCCTTTGGTGCTTCCCCAACCGACAATCAGCAGTTCCGCATCGTCGGCACAGCCTTCTACGGTTACATCTGGTATGGCATCAACGATGTTTTTGATTTTTTGTGCGCGGTTTTCCGTCATGATGGCATGGTTGGCCGGGTGCGTGGATATGCTTCCGGTCTGGTTGTCGCGTTCCAGTCCCATGTTCCGGTGTTCGAAACCTTCCATGCCCGGTATGGCCCAATAGCGTATCTTTGTCTTTTCGTCGCGTTTGGCAACGTTGTATGCGCCTTTGAGCTCGGCGGGTACCATGTGTGGTGTAATGGTCGGCATGTCAGCCAGCTTGGGCAATTTCCATAAGGAAGAACCGTTGGCAAGGTACGAGTCTGTCAGCAGTATGACCGGCGTCATGTGTTCCAGTGCGATTTTAGCGGCCATGTAGGTAAACTCGAAGCAGTCGGCCGGCGTGCTTGCGGCCATCACCACGAGCGGACTTTCTCCATTTCGGCCGTAAATGGCTTGTAGCAGGTCGGTCTGTTCGGTTTTTGTCGGCATGCCGGTACTCGGGCCGCCGCGCATGACATCGATGACAACGAGCGGCAGTTCGGCTATGGTGGTCAATCCGATGGCTTCCGATTTCAGGGCCAGGCCGGGGCCGGATGTGCTGGTTGCCGCCAGACTGCCGGCAAAGGCCGCACCGATGGCGGTGCATATACCGGATATTTCATCTTCGGCCTGTACAACCATGGCACCCACATCTTTCCGCAAAGCAATTTCCTGCATGATGTCTGTGGCGGGTGTAATGGGATAGCTGCCCAAGAACAGTTTCAAACCGGCTTTTTCCGCAGCGGCAATCAATCCCCATGCGGTGGCCTTGTTGCCGTTGATGCTGGTGTAAGTGCCTTTGGGCATGGAATGCGACTTGTCAACGACAAAGGTTGAAATGTTCAGGTGCAGGTTATTTCCGTAATTGTAACCATCGGTCAGGACTTTTACGTTCGCTTTCAGCAAATCGGGCTTTTTACCGAACTTGTTGCCCAAGAAATGTACGGCTTGGTCGATCGGGCGGTTGAACAGCCAGCAAACAACGCCCAACGCGAACATGTTCTTGCTACGGATAACGGATTTGTTGTCCATGCCGAAATCGGCCAGACTGTCTTTGGTGAGCTGTGTCAGCGGGACAGGAACAATCTGTATGCTGTCGGAGAGTCCCAACTCTTCGAATGGATTGTCGGTTTTGAATTGCGCTTTTTCCAGATCCTGCTTTTCAAATGAATTGGTGTCAATAATGACGACACCCATTTTTTTGATGCTTTTGGCATTTACTTTCAGGGCTGCCGGATTCATGGCCACAAGGACATCGGCTTCATCGCCGGGCGTATACACCTTGCCGGAACCCAGATGTACCTGAAAGCCCGATACGCCGCCAAGCGTGCCTTGCGGGGCGCGGATCTCGGCAGGAAAATCCGGAAATGTTGAGATTTCATTGCCCAAAATGGCAGATAGATTTGAGAATAATGTGCCGGTCAATTGCATGCCATCGCCGGAGTCGCCGGAAAAGCGAACCACAACATTGTCCAATGCTGTTGTTGATGTTTTTGTCTCCATAATCCTAAATTAGTTGCCGTAAACGCAGGCGAGCGGTGATGTTTCGTTTGGAAAGGGTCGCTTTTCGTCTGCATGAATTAGGTTTGGTTTTTTCGGGCGCAAAAGTATGGAAAAATCATTTTGTACGCAAGTAAAATGTATATCTTTGTAAAATTGTTCATAATGATGTTGAATAAATTGATTTACATGCTTCCGATTGCATATTTATGCCACACAGTTTTGTGGTGCGGAAGCAGTCAGTCGAAAAGTTCGTTGAGCACTTCCAGGGATTGGACGCCGTAAAATTCGGGCACATGCAGCGTGTAATATTGCAGAATGTTGTTCAGTGTAGCAGTGCGTTGATTACGGTTCAAATGTACTTGCATCATGTCGTTGTAGCTGCATTGGCATATCTGCCTGAATATCTCAAAATTGCTGTCGTCTAAAAAATGAGGGTGCAACGGTCTTTGGTAGCATGTTTCTCCGCTTTCCATATCGAAAAACCGGCCTTTGCCCGCAAGGTTCGGAAAAAAACCAATGTACTTGGAAAGTTGCATCAGGAAAACCGGATGGAAGTTGGCCGGGGCAGTTGTTTCGTCAAGCACGCAGATAGAATACTTCAGGAACGTGAAAAGCTCTGCGTTTTCTATGGGCTGTTTGAGTGTTTTGTATAAGATTTCAGCCAAGAAAAGGACGATGGCTTGTTTGGCAAAATCGAACGGAATGGTTTTGAACGGAATCAGCAACCGGCTTTCGCGGATACGTTGCAGGTCTTGTGCCGGATGGCCGGCAAGCTCCACTTCAACAACCGACAAGGGAGAAAACAAAGCCGCCTTGTTTATCGACTTTTTGGCATGTGCGCCTTTTACAACACAGTTCAGGCGGCCAAAATGTTCCGTATAAAGATGAATGATGGTTGTCGTGTCAGAATATTTGGTTTGTCGGAGTACTATGGCACTTGTCTTTGTGTACATGTATGGAGGCCTTACATAACGCGGCAAAAGTAGCTATAATAAAAGA
>CAYUYS010000067.1:0-9324 GCA_964449415.1 uncultured Paludibacteraceae bacterium
ACCGGCATTGTGATACACCCTCATTCCCAGAACAGAAACAGGCTTGTTATTTGCCCGAAAAACCGCCGGGCGTGTTATTGAACCATCCGCCACCGCCTGTTCCGACTGTAGTGACCGTGCTGTTGGAAGTGAATGTTCCGAGCGTAGTCCCGTCCGAACATGTGCCGCCCGAATACCAGCCGTTCCAATAGTCGGTATAGTTGCTTATGCTGCCGTCGGTGAATACGGTATAGGTTCCCGATGTCAGGTCCGGCGAACTGAAGAGCAGGGTAAGTCCGTTGGTGATGGAACGCGGCAGTTCATAGGCAAGTATCGGCGAACCCGCACTGTTTGTAATATACAGCAAGCTGCCTTTGGAGGCTGTGATGCCGTTGTAAATGACTGTACGCTGCGCGCTGGCATTTGAAGGAGATATGGCGCTTCCGCCTGTGCCTATCAGTATTCCTCCCGAAACGTGAAAATAGTTGCTGTCGTCACAATCAAAACCTTCTTCCGGAGTGCCGCATCCGGAGGCAATGACGAGCCCGCCCGTAACGGTCAGCGTACCGTTGGAATCTATGCCGTCGTTGTTGACGCTGTATGCGTAAATTTTACCGCCGTTGATATTTACCGCCGTGCCGCCATTGATAGCATCGTCGTAGGCATACACGTATACCTCGCCATCGTTAATGGTAAGGCTGCTCTTGCTTTCCAGTCCTTCGGAACCGTCGCTGATGCCCGTGACGGAAATGTTCATTTGGCCGCCATCTATGGTGATGTCACCATCTGCCTTAATACCTTTCGGTGAGGATGTCAGGTCTTGTGTATACGTGTATTTTCCGCCGGAAGTAACCACGTTGACAACACCGCCGCTCATGTAAAGGTTTCCGTCTGCATTGATTCCTTTTCCACCGCTTCCGGTGCTTTGTAGCGTCAATGTGCCACCGGTTATGTTCACATCGCCGTCTGTTTTGATGCAGGAGGCAGAAGAAGTGTCGCCCTCATCTGCGTCGTATTCCGAACCGCCGGAAGTCTTCAGGATTAGTTTCCCGCCTGCAATATCGACGTTCAGATCGGTCTTGAGGCATTTCCCTGCCGTTGACGATACGTTGGCATGTATCAGTCCGCCTCCCACATAGATACCTATTCCGTCATCACTGTCGCCTTTTACATGGATGGCATTTTTGGCGGCTCCCGTCACGGCTATTGTTACGCCGGGACGCATGTAGAAGTATCCGTCTGTGGCTATGCCGTGTTTCTGGTTGCCTTGTACAACCAGTGTACCCGTTCCGCTGAACACCAGATTCCCTTCGCTAAAAAAGCATCCTTTCCGGTCTTCATCATCGGCTGTTGCCCCGCTGAGGTAATAGCTGTCGTCGGTATAAGTGGCTGCATCGGTCAGCCGGTTGGTGGTTCCTTCCGCCAAATGCACGAAGATGCGTTTTTTGCATTGGCTGTTGATGGCCGGACCACCGGATGAAGTCAGTTCCACGCCGTTTAGGGTAAGCTTGAATTTCTTTTCTCCATAAATTTTTAGCGAACCGTCATCACTTTTTCCGGAAACGGAGATTTCGACATTTTTGACAGAATTTGTCTGCATGTCTATGGTTACATGGGCTCCTTGCACATGGTAGAGAATATCTTCGTTGTCGGATGCGACTGTGGCCGTTGTGCCGTTGTACGTAATGTTTACGGTATTGGTAAAGGTATTGGCTTCCCAATAAAAATCTTCGTCAGTACCTACCACATCGTCACTGGCATCGTCGGCCGTTTCGCCGTCGTAGTCATCAATCGTTACATCAAATCCGGCATCCGTCCCTTCTTCCGTGCCATTCCCGGTTAGTTCTTGCATCCAATCCTCTTTTTTTGAGCAGGATGAATTACACAAGGCGGTAAGCGTCAGCAAAATACCAACAGACCAAACGACTTTAAAATAAATTTTCCGTATCATGATTTTTACATTTGTGTTCTTATGTAGAATGCTTTTCCTGAAAGATCGTATTTTAAATTTTACGCATCGACGAAATTTCGGCGCGCGAATAAATGGAAAAGTTTACGCCCGGAAAAACAAATTAGACGAACGCACTTGTTTTTTCGACCAAAAAGCCATGCAGGCAGTGTACTGATGGATTGGAAAAAGTTGCCTCACAGAAGTGATAAACGCCCGAACGAACAGCCTTAAAACAGCCTTAGAAACCGATTCGAAACAACTTTTTCTAACTGAAAATCGGGAATCAGTTTGGCTTGTGCGGTCTTGTTAAAAGAAAGTTCTACGAAAACGGAAAGGAAAACAACTTCGCTGTTTTCCTTTCCGTTTTGAGTGATTCAGCTGGGGCTCGAACCCAGGACCCCATCCTTAAAAGGGATGTGCTCTACCTGCTGAGCTACTGAATCAGGCTTCCTGAAAAGCGAGTGCAAAGGTAGATGTTTTTTTTATTTCACACAAATAAAAGTCTCGTTTTTTGGGTAGAAAAACAAATGTTTTGTATAACTATCTGTTATTCAGTTAGATAAAAATATATGAAAAATCGTGTTATTCTGTGCTGAAGCAACATGAAAAAACGGTGTATTTGCCAAAAAACAATAAACCGGAAAACTTTTATACGATTCAAGTTTCCTTGTTTTCTGTTTCAACAAACTGATAATCAATACGATATTATAAAGTAGAAAGAGTTTTCATACACAAAAAAACATTAAAACGAATATGCTGCAAAGCATAAAACATCTACCTTTGCCGCCGAAAAATAATCGGACATTATGGACGAAATTAAAACGCAAATCATACAACTTGCCGGAAAACTGTTTGCCCGATACGGTATTCGGAGTGTGTCCATAGACGATGTTTGCAAGGAAATGGGCATTTCCAAAAAGACTTTTTACGTTTATTTCGGGCAGAAGAAAGATTTGGTCAGCGCGGTTTTGACGGCTCGTGCGGAAGATGACATACGGAAATTGCACAGACAAATGAACGGCAATGCAATAGACAGTTTGTTGTCCTTCTTTCATCATGTAAAGGCAATGATGCAGAACCAGCAAAAGCATCCGGCATTGTGTTACGATTTGCAGAAATATTATTCTTCCGTGTCGGAACAGAACAAAATGCTGTATGAGCGGGAATTGAACAAGGTTTTCGCAGACAATCTGCAAAAAGGCATAACAGAAGGAATGTACAGAAGCGATATCAATATAGATATGTTGTGCATTTTTTTCTGTTCGCGCCATACCACAGGGATTATTTCCACCATAGCCCGGAGTGTACATGCTGAAAATTCCCAGTATGTATTGCACTTTTTTATAGAAATGCTGGCACGCTACATAATGACTCCGCCGGGTTGGACGTATTTGCTGGAAAAGATTTCTGCTGCAAAAACGCAACCGGCGAAGTAGGTCTGCCAAAAGAAACAACCGAATGATAAACAACAGATAAACAGAAGAAAAAACAAACAGAAAGACAGAAAGATGGATAGAAAGAAAATTTGCATGGTTTTGTGTCTGCTGGCCGGAAGTTTGTCGGCGATGGCACAACTCCAAGACACGACGGCACTTGTTCTGAGTCTGGATTCGGCCAAACAGGTTGCCATGGAACATAACCGGACGCTGAAAAACGCATCCTTGGATGTGCAGAACGCCGAAGCTGCCCGCTGGCAGAGTATAGCCAGTATGCTTCCTCAAGTAACCGCCTCGCTCGATTATTCCAATATGCTTGGTTATGAGATGAATATGAGCGGTTTCACCATTCCGATGCCCCCATCGGGTGTGTTTGGCATTACGGCATCTGTTGCCGTGAGCGGCGCACAGATAGTGAGTGCCAACCTCGGTACGATTGCCATGAAGATGGCAGACATCAGCCGCAAACAGACCGAACAGCAGATAGGGAATCAGGTAAAAAGCATCTATTATTCCATTCTGGCAATGGAACAGACCATTGAACTGCTGGAACAAAATCTGGTAAACATAGAGAAGTTGTATAACACGACGTTGAAATCGGTTGAAGTCGGTGTTTCCGAACAGGTGGACGCGGATCAGTTATCCGTACAAGTGGCCACCATGAAGACATCGATAAATTCGACGGAACGCTCCTTGGAAATGCTGTACAATTCCATGCGTTTGCAGCTGGGCATCCCGGCGGATCATCCCATTGTGCTTTCCCAAACGCTTGATGAACTGATCAATTTCGAAAGCGCGTTGGGCCTGCTGGGAGAAGAATTTGTCATTGACAACAACTACAATTACCAGTTGGTGAAAGAAAACACACGCCAGGCAAAGCAACAGGTTAATCTGAACGCATGGGCATACGGCCCGACGTTGAGTGCGGCTTATCAATACAGTGCAAAAAAGTATTTTTCCGATGCGGAAGGTGTGATGAACATGACCCCTCCCAATGCCATTACCGTTAGTTTGAGCGTGCCTATTTTCTCGAGCGGGAAAAACTTTACCACCCTCAAGGCGGCCAAACTGGACTATCAGAAGCAACTGAATACGCTGGCCGACACGGAAGAAAGCCTGTATATACAGCACAGCGAACTGCGTTACAACCTGAGTTCGGCTTTTGAGACCTACGAAACCCAAAAGCAGAATGTGGAGATTACGCAACGGGTGCTGACCAACATTTCCAACAAGTACGAACAAGGTTATGCCTCAAGTTTGGATGTAACCAATTCGGGCACCAATCTGATTACGGCTCAAAACAGCTTTGTACAGGCATTGCTGGATCTTGTCAATGCACAAATAGAATTGGAAGAGCTTTTGAACAAATAAATAAACACTGCACATAAAAAAACAACAGAAAAGACATGAACAGATTCACAGAAAAGCCGGCCATTCTTCTCTTGGCGGCGATAACATTAGTTGGTTGCGGAACGAAGAAAGAAAATGATTCCGAAGAACAAGTGCGTAAGGAACGTGTGCAAGTCCAAGTCTTGCAGCGGCAGGAGATTGCCCGCGAACTGGATTTTACCAGTGTTCTGGAAGGGTATGAAACCATGAATGTGGCACCTTCGCTGACGGGAATAATTGAACATATTTACGTGGAAGTAGGTTCGCGTGTCAATCAGGGTGACATGCTCGTGCGGATGGACCAAAACCAATACAAGACATCCAAGCTGACCTATGCCAACCTGACGATAGAAATGCAGCGCATGGAAGCGTTGGTGGAAAGTGGGAGCATTTCACAACAGACTTACGACCAGACCAAACTGAATTTTGATCAGACGAAGGAAACACTGGACTTTCTGGAAGTGAATACCTACGTAAAAGCTCCTTTCAGAGGGGTCATTTCCGCAAAAAATTACGAAGATGGCGAATTGTACAGCGGACAGGCCATTCTGACCTTGACACAAATCAGTCTGCTGAAATCGCTGATAAACATACCGGAAACGTACTTCCCGCTGGTAAAGGCAGGTATGAAAATAAATCTGCGCTCCGAAATATATCCGGACAAAACATTCCCCGGTACGATAGAGATTGTTTATCCGACCATAGACCCGACAACGCATACATTCCAAGCCAAATTGCGTATTCCGAACTCGTCGGAATTGCTGCGTCCGGGCATGTACACGTATACGACCCTTGCCTTGGGTGTGGAACAGACCATTGTCGTGCCTTATCAGGCCGTGCTGAAACTGCAGGGAGCCAACGACCGCTATGTCTTTCTGAACAGGAATGGCGTGGCCAAGCGCGTTGCCGTTACATTGGGACAACGTTTTGATGACCAGATAGAAATCATTTCCAATGAGATACGGGAAGGAGATGAACTTGTTGTTGTGGGACAGGCACGGCTGGTAGATGGCGTGCAATTGGAAATTGTCAATGCAGAAACGGCAAATGCTGCAGAATAATCACTATTTTAACTATCCGAAAAGATGAGTATATACAAAACCGCGATAAACAAACCTATCACCACTTTGCTGATTTTTGTGGCAGTGGTTATCATAGGCCTTTTCTCGCTGACGCGACTGCCCATTGACCAGTTCCCGGAAATGGATCCGCCATACGTGTCGGTAATGACGGTGTATAGCGGGGCCAATGGAAGCGAAATAGAGACGAATGTAACGAAAATTTTGGAAAACAGTCTGAACTCCGTGGACAATTTGAAGGAAATCACGTCCACTTCCAAAGACAACATGTCGCTGGTAACATTGGAGTTCGAGTGGGGAACGGATTTGGATGAGGCAACCAACGACATACGTTCTTACATAGACATGGTAACGGACGAATTACCGGACGAATGTTCCAAACCGTTGATATTCAAGCTGAGCACAAGCATGATGCCTATCATGCAATATGCGTTTACGGCCGAAGAAAGCTATCCCGGTCTGGAAAAGATTCTGGATGACAACGTCATTAATGTGCTGAACCGGGTTAATGGTATCGGAAACCTTTCGTTGTCCGGAGCACCGGAGCGTTACATATACATAGACCTTGACCCCAAAAAATTAGAAGCGTACAATCTGAGCCTTGAAACAGTGGGGACTGCCATCAGTTCAAACAACCTGAATCTGGCTTCGGGATCTGTTAAAATGGGTAAGGAACAATACCAGCTGCGTGTACAGGGCGAATATGTGGAAAGTTCGGAAATCAACGACATTGTTGTAACGACCTCTACAGATGGCCGCCAGGTGTATGTGCGCGATTTGGCCACGGTGCGCGATACCATCAAGGATATTTCGCTCGATGAAAAAATCAACGGTCGAGATGGTGTCCGCATGATTGTAATGAAACAGTCAGGCGCAAATACGGTACAAATTGCCAATGATGTGCGCAAGCAAATGGAACGTATCCAGCAGCAGCTGCCGCCTGATATCAAGGTACAGTTGGTTTACGACTCATCGGAAGAAATCGTCAACGCCATAAACGGTTTGTCGGAATCCATCCTGTATGCCTTGTTTTTTGTTGTGTTGATCGTGCTGTTCTTCCTCGGCAAGTGGCGTGCTACGATTATCATTGGAGTGACTATACCCATATCCTTGGTTACGGCATTCATATATCTGGCTTTGGTAGACAGTTCGCTGAATATTATTTCACTTTGTTCGCTTACCATTGCGGTCGGTATGGTGGTGGACGATGCCATTGTGGTACTGGAAAACATAGCCAAGCACATAGAGCGCGGTTCCCGTCCGCGTGAAGCGGCTATTTATGCCACGAACGAAGTTTGGGTTTCCGTAATAGCTACCACCTTGGTTATTGTGGCTGTGTTCATGCCGCTGACCATGTTGACCGGTCAGGCCGGTATCATATTTAAGGAATTGGGCTGGATTGTGACCATTGTGGTGTGCGTATCTACTACCATTGCTATTTCTCTGACGCCTATGCTTTGTTCCAAACTGCTTAAATCGGCCAAAGTATCGGTGGACGAGTTTGGTAACTTGGTGGAAGAAAAACCCAAAATAGACTGGTATCAGCGCTATGTAGTGGGCTTCCTCAACAAGGTGGACTATTGGTATGCCAATGCCTTGCGTGCTTGCCTGAACCACAAGGCAATAACCCTGATTGTGGTCTTTGTGATTTTTGCATGCTCGCTGATTCCGTTGTTTACGGGGATGATCGGTACAGACTTTATGCCACAGCAGGATAACGGACGTATGAGCATTACCATAGAACTGCAACGAGGCACCCGCATTGAGGAAACCATGCAGGTAGCACGCGAAATAGAAAAGCGGATGATGGTACTTGTGCCTGAAATTCAATTGATTTCGACTTCTGCCGGATCGAATGATGATGCAAGCATTTCGGCCATGTTTTCATCCACCAACAACAATAAAATCTCCATGACCGTACGCTGTCTGAAGAAATACGAACGCGACCGCAGTATTTTTGACATAGCGGAAGTCATTCGTCAGGATCTTGCCACCATGCCGGAGGTAATTACCTATCAGGTAAGTACGGCAAGTGGTATGGGCGGCGGCAGCGCATCGACGGTAGACATAGAAATCTACGGATATGATTTTGTGACGACCAACTTGCTGGCAGAAGAAATATCCCAGAAGCTGCAAGATGTGCCGGGCGCACGCGACATTAACATTAGCCGCGAAGAAGATCGTGCCGAATTGCAGATTATTTTCGATAAGGAAAAACTGGCGCGGCACGGCCTGACGGAAGCAACCGTTTCTACATACGTCCGCAACCGCGTAAACGGTATGACAGCCGGATATTTGAAAGAGGACGGGGAAGAATACGATATCGTTGTGCGGCTGCAGGAAAATTTCCGAAATACCATTACCGGCCTCGAAGAGCTGACCATGCCATCCTCCACAGGGCAGTTGGTCAAGCTCAAAGAGCTGGCGCAGATTGAGGAATATTGGTGTCCGCCTACCATAGAGCGCAAAAGCCGCCAACGTATTGTAACCGTTGAAGTCACTCCTGTGGATGTGTCGCTTGGCGAATTGGCCATATCCATACAGAACATGCTGAATGATGTGAATATTCCGCAGGGAATCAATGTGACGCTGGCCGGTGATTACGAAGATCAGCAGGAAACATTTGGTGATATGGGTCTGTTGCTGGCACTGATTCTGCTGCTTGTCTATATTGTGATGGCATCGCAGTTCGAATCTTTCTCCAAACCCTTTATCATCATGATGGCAGTGCCCTATGCCATAACCGGTGTGATCATTGCCTTGCTGGTAACAGACACATCGCTGGATATGATTGGCGCATTGGGCGTTATATTGCTGGTGGGTATTGTTGTGAAAAACGGTATTGTGCTGGTGGACTATATCAACTTGATGCGCGACCGGGGCTACGAACTGAACGAAGCTATCGCCTTGTCAGGCGCATCGCGTTTGCGTCCGGTGCTTATGACGGCGCTGACTACCATATTGGGTATGGTGCCCATGGCACTGAGTACAAGCGAAGGTTCTGAAATGTGGGTGCCGATGGGTATTGTGGTTATTGGCGGCGCATTTGTGTCTACCATGGTAACGTTGATTGTCGTGCCTGTGCTCTATGCCATCATGTCGCGCCACGGCGAACGTGATAAAGTACGCAAGGAGCAGAAAGAATATATATTCATGCAATTGAAACCCCAAGGGAGCGAAGAAAACAATTACTCCATAGACAAGGTATAAACATAAAAAACGAAACAATGAAAGCTGTATTTATTATATTCAATCAGGCCAATACCGAACGCGTCGAATACATGCTTGACCAGCTCAAGATACGCGGATTCACGTTCTTTGAACAAGTGCAGGGGCGCGGTACAAACGACGGAGAGCCTCGCCGGGGTACGCACACTTGGCCGGAAATGAATTCTGCGGTCATCACCGTAGTGAACGATGAACAAGTGGAAGCACTGCTTCAGACTGTACACAAACTCGATTGCCGCAACAAGGAAATCGGCGTACGGGC
>CAYUYS010000068.1:0-3429 GCA_964449415.1 uncultured Paludibacteraceae bacterium
GTGCCCTTGCACGCCCTCCGGCAAACCAATGCTTGTTTTTCCCGCATTTTCATTACCTTTGCAAAAACATAACGATACCATTATGCACCTTGTCAACCTTCAGGAACAACCTTCCGTACTGCACCATTATCTGAAAGAAATGCGCTCCGTGCACACGCAGAACAACCGGCCGCGCTTCCGCACCAACACACGCCGCATAGGCGAAATCATGGCCTACGAAATAAGCAAAACACTGACTTACCGCACCGACCGGGTGCAGACGCCCCTGGGCATTGCCACCGCCCAAACCGTAACCGATCCCATCGTTGTGGGCACCATCCTGCGCGCCGGGCTTCCTTTCCACCAAGGCTTCCTGAACTATCTGGACGATGCGGAAAACGCCTTCGTGTCGGCCTACCGCAAATACAAGGACACCATCAAGTTCGATATTTTCGTGGAATACATTGCCTCGCCCGACCTGAACGGGAAAACACTGATCCTGACCGACCCCATGCTGGCCACCGGCGGCTCCATGGAACTGGCCTACGGCGCACTGCTCAGCAAGGGCACGCCCGCCAAACTGCACATAGCCTCCATCATTGCCAGCCGGCCGGCCATTGAATACATAGAAAAACACCTGCCCGACAACACCACCGTATGGGTGGGTGCCATAGACCCGGAACTGAACGAACACTCCTACATAGTGCCCGGCCTGGGCGACGCCGGAGACCTTGCCTTCGGACAAAAAATCTGACCTATGACCTTTCTGAAACGTTACTGGAAATCCTTACTCGTGGCGGCAGTCATCCTGTACCTGTCGTTGTGGAAACAATCGAGCCAAAAAATGCCCGACATACGCAACGCCGACAAATGGGCGCACCTGCTCATGTATGCCGGGCTGGCCTTTGTGATGCATTGGGAAATGTACATGGCCCGCATCGGAGGCCGGAAGCTGTATCTGTGGGGCTTGGTCGTTCCCTTCCTTTTCGGCGGTGTGATTGAAATCCTGCAGGAACAGTTTTTCCCGCCGCGTACCGGCAGTTGGGCCGACTGGCTCGCCGATGGTTTGGGAGTCGTGGCCGGCTTTGTCGCGTTCTCGTGTGCGCTGCACCTGTGGGAGCTGTTCGAAAACCAACGCAGAAACCGCACGCCACATGCCTGACCAACCGTCATCCACACCGCCCGAACAGCTGCGCTACCAAATAGGCATTACCCTGATTCCCGGCATAGGCAATGTGCTTGCCCGGCAGCTGATTGCCTATGTGGGGAGCGTGGAGGGCGTGTTCCGCGAAAGTCCGCAAAACCTGTCCAAGATTCCGTCCATTGGAGAAGTGCGCGCCCGCGAAATTGCCAACCAGAACATACTGGCGCGCGCCGACAAAGAAGTGGAGTTTATCCTGAAAAACCAACTCTCCGCCTATTTCTTTACCGATGCCGGCTACCCCTTCCGGCTGAAAGACTGTCCGGATGCCCCGCTCATGCTGTTCGGCAAAGGCAGGCTGGAACTGAACCGCGGCAAATTCATTGGCATAGTGGGCACACGCAACGCCTCCGATTACGGCAAGGAATACTGCAACAACCTGATTGCCGACCTGGCCGGCATGTGTCCCGACCTGACCATTGTGAGCGGACTGGCCTACGGCATAGACATCACCGCACACAAAGCCGCTCTGGACAACGGCCTGCCCACCATTGCCATTCCCGGACACGGACTGGACCGCATTTATCCGGCCCGGCATCGGGACACCGCCATCAGCATGCTGAAAAACGGAGGTATCCTGAGCGAATTCCTGAGCAAAACCCTCCCGGACAGCCACAACTTCGTGCAGCGCAACCGCATCATAGCCGGCATGAGCGATGCAACCGTCGTTGTCGAATCGAAAAAAGAAGGAGGCTCGCTCATCACGGCGGCCATCGCGCTGTCCTATAACCGTGATGTGTTCGCCTTTCCGGGCCGCCCGACCGACGAGAACTTTGCCGGCTGCAACCGGCTTATCAAACAAAACCGGGCTGCACTGATTGAGAATGCCGACGATCTGGTCCAAAACATGAACTGGGACATCAAACCACATACTGCAACCACAGTCCAAACCAACCTGTTCGCCGACCTGACCGACGAGGAACAGCTCCTGCTGACCTGCCTGCGGGCACATCCCGACGGCATACACGTCAACGAACTGGCCATCAAAACCGGCAAGCCCTACAGCACCGTCTCCTCCTGTCTGCTGAGCATGGAATTCAAAGGTCTGGTAAAACCCCTCCCCGGCGGAATGTACCGGGTTGTAAAATAGGACAGAAAAACCTCCACCCCAAGCGACCACGACCGCAAAATCGACACCGGTTGACGCTGCCTGCACCACCGGAAGCCATCTCCTGCATGATAAATCACGGAGTTTGTGTATCTTTGCGCTTTCGTTGATTTTAAAAAAAGGTGTGCATGCAAAGGATTGTATTTCCATCACACCGACTGAAACAAACTTCTGAATAGTATGTGGTTACAATTGCTTTTGATAGTCGTGGGTTTCGTTTTCCTTATCGGCGGAGCCAACTATCTGGTTGAGGGGGCTTCCGGTCTGGCCAAGCGTTATCGTGTGCCGGATCTGGTTATCGGCCTGACGGTTGTGGCGTTCGGTACTTCCGCGCCGGAGATGGTGGTTAATATCGTTGCGGCCGTGCGTGGTGCAACGGACATCGCACTGACCAATATCATCGGCAGCAATATCATTAATGTGTTGGTTATTCTGGGTTGGTCGGCTGCGCTCTATCCGATTCCGTCGCCCAAGAGTTCGCGCCTGTTCGATATTCCGCTCAGTGCGCTGGCAGGCTTCATGCTGATCTTTCTGTCGTTGGGTTCGGATGCGGAGATAGGCCGTTGGGACGGTGTTATCCTGTTGCTGGTGTTTGTCGTGTTCATGTATGTTACCGTGCGTCGCGGTTTGGATGGCACGGATACGCCGGAGAGTTTCAGGCGTGTCAAGGTCTGGCTAGCCCTGCTGATGATAGTCGGCGGACTGGTTGCGCTGGTCTTCGGCGGGCGTCTTATCGTGAATGCTTCCACGGAGCTGGCGGAGGAGCTTGGTGTGCCGCAGTCTGTTATCGGTCTGACCATAGTGGCATTGGGCACTTCGTTGCCCGAACTGGCCACTTCGGTCGTCGCTGCCTATAAAAAGAACACCGACATGGCCTTGGGGAATGTTATCGGCAGCAATATCTTCAATGTGTTTTTTGTGTTGGGCATCAGTGCGGTCATTCATCCGCTGCCGGCTTATGACAACATGTGGCAGGATGCGTTGCTTGCCGGCGGCAGTTGTCTGTTGGTGCTGTTGTTCGTTTCCACCAACAAGAAGCATCGTATTCTGCGTTCGGAAGGCATGCTAATGGTTTTGGTTTATGTCCTGTTTGTTATTCTGCGGCTTTGAGTGTTGTCGCTTTCTGATATGGCCGGGGGTA
>CAYUYS010000068.1:3529-9270 GCA_964449415.1 uncultured Paludibacteraceae bacterium
GATCCGCCTTTGTACACGCGGGTCTTGTTGGTTATATGCGGTGCCAGAATGTCGGTCGGATCTTTGTATCCGGCTTCGACATTGGCCGAATCAGCAAGCGCAAAGAGCGGGAAGTCTGTATTCAGTACGCTCAGGGCATCGCCGTCCATGTAATCTCGCAGGTCATCTCCCGGGCGTACTTCTGTCCTTACCCTTCCGAGGCTGTCCAACGCACAGATCCATGTGCCGTCTTCACCCCTGGTCATCACCGGTGTCTCATAGGCGTTTCCGCGGAAAGTGTTGTATTCAGACGCATCGTCGAACGTCGTCGTTCGATAAACGTCGAGCACCCATTCGTTTACATTGCCCGCCATATTGTATAGTCCAAAGTCGTTCGGGAAATAGGCGTTGACAGGCGCGGTTATGATAGCTCCATCATTCAGAGCGCCGGCACCGCCCATCATGTCACCTTTTCCGCGTACGAAGTTGGCCTGCAGTTGCCCGTACTGTTTTTTGGAAATGTTGCGTACGTGATAGCCCGACCAAGGATAGACTTTGCCTTCGATGGTAAGTCCAAGCTGTCCGGCCACCGGTGAGTATGCGGCGAATTCCCATTCTGCTTCTGTCGGGAGGCGGTAGTCAGCAAACAATATGCCGTCCGTCCTTTTTACTTTCCGGGGTACTCCGTAGAGATCTCTTTTCGGTTTTTTTCCTGTGGGTGGATTGTAGATACTGTCGTACAAGTATTTGTTTGTGTTGAACACAAAAGTTTTGGCAATGGTTTCGTAATCGAGGTTCTGCAGGGTTGTAAAATCGGGTGCGGTAATAATTCCGGCACTGACCAGCGCCATTTCGTTGACGCGGTCCGTCCGCCATGTGCAATAATCCATCGCCTGTTCCCACGTGACACCTACAACGGGGTAGTTGTTGAATGCCGGGTGTTCAAAATAATTTTGCAGGTATGGTTCGTTGTAAGCCAGTTCTTCACGCCATACGGTCTGGTCGGGTTTGGCTTGTTCAAGCAGATGTGGTGCCACTCTTCCGAAAACCAGCTGCATCCAATGCAGGTATTCACGCCAGTTCAGGTTGGTAACCTCGTATTTGTCCATATAGAAGGAACTTACGGTAATAGTCCGCTTGTTGTTGTCGCGCTGTGCGGTTACGTATTCTCCTTTGGAACCGATATTGAACGAGCCTCCCTTGATAGGGACCATGCCTACCGGCGTTGTGTTTTTGAAATTCGGATCGACTTCAAATCCGGTAGACTTCTTGTCGTTATACATCCAGCCGGTCGTATTGGAACGCTTGCCGCTAATGGAGTTGTCCGGCTGCGCTGCACACGCCGCAAACACGACAGCAATAACTGGTAAAGTGAATTTTATGATGTTCTTCATAACGATGAATGAATTTGGAGCGCAAAGTTACATTATTTTTTGTGTATTTGGAACAATTTTGCCTCCAAAAATACAAATTAAAGTAAAAAAGCATCTATAATAACTGATTTCTGCCGGAAAAAGTATGTTCTGCCGTTGTTTTTTTTATTTTTTGTAACTTTGTCGCCTGATTTATTTTTAATGGGTGCATACAGTATCAATTTGAATGGCAAGTTTTTGTCGTTGCGGCAGCCGGTCATAATGGCGGTGATCAATCACACCCCGGATTCCTTCTACGAATCGTGCCGGAGCGACCGTGATATTCTGCAGAAGGCAGAAAAAGCCTTGTCGGATGGTGCGGCCATTTTGGATGTGGGAGGATATTCCAGCCGTCCGGGGGCAGAGGCGGTGACAGCCGATGAGGAACTGCGGCGGGTTTCGTTTGCTTTTGATGTTATTAGGAGGGAGTTTCCGCAAGCGCATTTGTCGGTCGACACTTTTCGGTCGGAAGTAGCGGAATCGGTCGTGAGAAATTACGATGCAGGCATGATAAATGATGTTTCGGGCGGGACGTTGGATCCGAGCATGTTTGAGACGGTAGGCCGGTTGGGTGTGGCTTATGTGCTGACGCACATGCGGGGCAATCCGCAGACCATGCAGCAACATACAAATTATGAAAACATGCCGGCCGAAATCATCGGTTTCTTTCAGGAGCGTGTGGCTGCGCTGAAGCAGGCCGGTGTGAAAGACATAATCCTTGATCCGGGTTTCGGCTTTGCCAAAACACTGGAGCAGAATTATGAATTGCTGCAGAAACTGGCGTATTTCAAAACACTGCATTTGCCGATTCTGGCCGGCCTTTCCCGAAAGTCCATGATATACAGACTGCTCGGCAATGGCCCGCAGGATTCGCTTAACGGCACGACTGCCGTCCATGTGCTGGCTTTGCTGAACGGAGCCAATATCTTGCGTGTGCACGATGTCAGAGAAGCTGCCGAGGTCATAAAAATAGTTTGTGAAGCGCGGAAATATGATACAACAACCGTAATAAAGTAGTTTCATGGGAATCCAGGTTATCAAAGATATTATCGACATTCTGCTCGTGGCCATATTGCTTTTTGAATCGTACAAGTTGCTCAAAAAGTCGGGGGCAGTGAGTGTTTTCATAGGCGTGTTTGCGTTTATACTGGTGTGGTTTCTGGTGTCGCGTGTGTTTGAGATGCAACTGTTGGGCGGTCTGCTGGATAAGTTTATCGATGTGGGTGCCATAGCCCTGATTGTGATTTTCCAAGATGAAATTCGCATATTTTTTTCGCGCATTGGCAACAACTGGCAGATGTTTGATGTCTTCAAGCAACTGTCAAAAAAGGTTCGGGCCAGGAACAAACAACAGGAAGCCGACCAGTCGGTTGTTCAAATTGTGCTTGCCTGCAAGAACATGTCAAAGACCAAGACCGGTGCCTTGATTGTTTTTACGCGGAAGCAGGATTTGCAGCAATACGCCATGTCCGGCGAACGGATAAGCGCACTGATTAGTTCGCGGCTGATTGAAAATATCTTCTTTAAAAACAGTCCCTTGCACGATGGCGCATTGCTGATTACGGGCGGCCGCCTGCATTCGGCAGCTTGCATTTTGCCCATTTCCAAAAAGCAGAACATACCGAAACAGTTCGGTTTGCGACACCGGGCGGCGCTCGGCATTGCCGAAAAGACAGATGCAATAGCCGTGGTTGTTTCGGAAGAAACCGGCAACATCTCTTACGTTATCGGCGATGAGATCAAAACCGGAGTGAAGCCGGAAGAACTGGAACAAATGCTTTCCAAGCAGTGGTATGACTACTGCCACGCAAACTGAACTTGCGTTTGCCAGGCAGGATGATTTCCCGGTAGATTCTGTTTTTATCACCGCAAGAAAAACCTTATTTTTGCAAACTGAAAATTTTAGACCAACCAGACATGAAACCATTCAAACGTACAACCGTAACATCGGCTTTGCCATACGCCAACGGCCCCGTCCATATCGGGCATTTGGCAGGCGTGTATGTGCCTGCCGACATCTATGTGCGCTATTTGCGCCTGAAAGGCGAGGATGTTCTGTTTATCGGCGGTTCCGATGAACACGGCGTGCCTATCACCATAAAAGCCAGGAAAGAGGGCGTAACCCCGCAGGACATTGTAGACCGTTATCATAACATTATCAAGAAATCGTTTGAGGAGTTCGGCATTTCGTTCGATGTGTATTCTCGCACCACATCGCCGGTGCATCACCAATTTGCGTCCGATTTTTTCCGCAAACTGTACGACAAAGGGGAATTTGTGGAAAAGACTTCCGAACAGTATTACGATGAAGAAGCCGGTCAGTTTCTGGCCGACCGTTACATTACGGGCGAGTGCCCTCATTGCCATGCGGAAGGCGCGTATGGCGACCAGTGCGAGAAATGCGGAACTTCCCTTTCGCCGCTGGAACTGATTCATCCGAAATCGACAATAACCGGTTCCAAACCGGTATTGCGTGAAACGAAACACTGGTATCTGCCGCTCGACAAGCATGAAGCGTGGCTGCGCAAGTGGATAGCGGAAGAACACAAGGAATGGAAAACCAATGTTTACGGCCAATGCAAGAGCTGGCTCGACATGGGCCTGCAGCCGCGTGCCGTGAGCCGCGATCTGGACTGGGGCATTCCCGTGCCGGTGGAGGGAGCGGAAGGAAAAGTGCTTTACGTGTGGTTTGATGCGCCTATCGGTTACATATCGAACACCAAGGAACTGCTGCCCGACAGTTGGGAAAAATGGTGGAAAGATCCGGAAACCCGGCTGGTGCATTTCATCGGCAAGGACAACATCGTGTTTCACTGCATCGTGTTCCCGGCCATGCTCAAGGCCGAAGGCAGCTATGTGCTGCCGGACAACGTTCCCGCCAACGAGTTTCTGAACTTGGAGGGCGACAAGATTTCCACATCGCGCAACTGGGCAGTGTGGCTGCACGAATATCTGGAAGATTTTCCGGGAAAGCAGGATGTGCTGCGTTATGTACTGACAGCCAATGCACCGGAAACAAAGGACAACGATTTTACGTGGAAGGATTTCCAGGCACGCAACAACAACGAATTAGTTGCGGTTTACGGCAACTTTGTGAATCGTGCGCTGGTGCTTACACAGAAGTATTTCGATGGCAAGGTTCCCGCCTGCGGCGAACTTACCGATTACGACAAGGAAACTTTGCGCGAGTTTGCCGACGTCAAGGCCGATGTGGAACGTTATCTGGATGTGTTCCGCTTCCGTGATGCGCAGAAGGAAGCCATGAATCTGGCCCGTATTGGCAACAAATATCTGGCAGACACAGAACCTTGGAAAATAGCCAAGACGGATATGGAGCGTGTGGCAACTATTTTGCATTTGTCCTTGCAAATCGTTGCCAATCTGGCTATAGCGTTCGAGCCGTTCCTGCCTTTCTCGTCGGAAAGGCTTCGGAACATGCTGAACATGCCGGGATGCAAGTGGAATGATTTGGGCAAGATTGATTTATTGTCGGCCGGACACCGACTGGGAACTCCGGCCTTGCTGTTCGAGAAGATAGATGACAGTGCGGTGGAAGCGCAGGTGCAAAAACTACTGGATGCGAAACAAGCCAACGAATATAGCCCGATGGCCATCAAGGAGCAAGTCACGTTCGACGATTTTTGCAAGATGGATATTCGCGTGGCGACGGTGATGGAGTGCACCAAGGTGCCGAAGGCAGACAAGCTGTTGCAGTTCAAGCTGGATGATGGCATGGGTGGTCGCACCATTCTGTCGGGCATAGCCCAAAGCTACCCGAACCCGGAAGAGCTGGTGGGCATGCAGGTGTTGTTTGTGGCCAATTTCCCGACACGCCGACTGAAAGGCATAGACAGCGAGGGCATGATACTAAGTGCGGAGGACGCGGACGGAAGGCTCGTACTTGTGCAGCCGAGCCGGAAGGTGGCTAACGGCGCAAAGGTAGGTTAATAAAAGTTTTTTATGCCGATTTATTTTACCAAATGCGAAAAAAGCAGTTTATTTGCAAGGAGAAAACAATGAAAAATACACAACAATGAAAACTTTTTTGAAAAACGTCGGAGTACTCTTGGTTATTATCGGTGTGGCGATCCTCGCTGTTTATTATTTCGGTCAGGCACAGCCTAACAGTATGTTGTTCACGTCACTGGGCATTATGGTAGTTGGCTTGTTGGCGCATATTCTGTTGAACAAGTTCATACCGGATTAGCCTGCGGTTGCAGACCGAGAAGCCGATTTCCGGCACAGGAGAGAAAGGTGGGAACGCGTAAGTTCTCGCCTTTTTCTGTGTGTTCGTCAGGCCGGTTTGCCCGGTATCGGCCATCGCATCCTTTGGGTATCCAACTATTCGGT
>CAYUYS010000069.1:0-9151 GCA_964449415.1 uncultured Paludibacteraceae bacterium
TTGCTTTCGCAAGCCTCAGCAATTCATACCGCCACAGCAGTGAATAACCTGTCCCGTCACGTAGGAAGACAAATCCGATGCGAGGAACAAGGCCACTTTTGCCACTTCGTCAGGCGAACCGCCCCGCCGTAGCGGAATGGTGTCCGTCCATTTGGCGCGCTGCTCGTCCGACAGGGCGTGTGTCATCTCGGTTTCTATGAATCCGGGTGCAATGGCATTGGCGCGCACGCCGCGCGAACCCAGTTCTTTGGCTATCGATTTCGCCAAACCAATCATGCCGGCC
The DNA here is from genome assembly GCA_964449415.1 of uncultured Paludibacteraceae bacterium. Classification (GTDB taxonomy): domain Bacteria; phylum Bacteroidota; class Bacteroidia; order Bacteroidales; family Paludibacteraceae; genus CALUNA01. The sequence goes on from CAYUYS010000069.1 coordinate 284, forward strand.
TTGGATGCCGAGTAATTGGCCTGCCCGGCATTGCCGCTCACACCTACCACGGAACTCATGTTTATGATGCTGCCGGCTTTTTGGCGTATCATAATGGGCGTGCAGGCATGAATGAAATTGAATGCGGATTTCAGGTTTACGTTAATCACGGCATCCCACTGTGCTTCGCTCATGCGCATCATCAAGCCGTCTTTGGTTATGCCGGCATTGTTGACCAGTATGTCAATCGCTCCGAATTCCTTCTGAATCTCGGCCACCACGCTGTGGGTTTCTTCAAAATTGGCGGCGTTGGAAGCGTAGCCTTTGGCTTTTACGCCCAAGGCGGCAATTTCCTTTTCAGTGGCTTGGGCGTTTTCGTCAATCACCAGGTCGGTGAACGCAATGTTGCAGCCTTCGGCCGCAAAACGCAGTGCGAGTGCTTTTCCTATGCCTCGTGCAGCACCGGTAATAATCGCAGTCTTTCCTTCAAGTAGTTTCATAAGTTGTACATTAAATTGTTTACCGGCTGCAAAAGTACGGTTTTTTGACGGTATGCTCAAATTTTGTGGGAAAACAACTAACTTTCACGCCCGCCGGTTGCCGGTTTTAATTGCTGCCGGGTAGTCGGGGCCGGTTTGGGTTTGCTTGCCGGTGGGTTGTTTGTGGCTGCCGGCCGGTTTTCGCTTGGTTTGTTGGCCGTGGGGTGGGGGAGGGTATCCTGCTCTGTCGGCGGAACAGTATCCTGTTCTTCTCTTACGGGAAATATGCCCTGTGGTTGTCGTATGGTATAATTGGTCATGGTTTGGTTCGATTCAAAACCAAGTCCCCAGATGATGGACGTGGCCCGCGTTATGGTAATCAGGCTGTCCGAATAGATGCGTTCCGTTTTCTGGTCCCAAAAGAGCTGCTCCGTTTCGAACATCTCGCCTTCTAAGTTTATGGCTACGACATTTCCGGTCAGTTCCCATATTTGCGGATTCTCCAAAAACCGGGCATAATCGCTTTCTATGCTTGCGTCCACATTCAGGTCCGGGTCGAACTTTTCCAGCACAATTCCTGTGGGGAAATCCCAATAAGGTTCTGCGGCCTTGTCGTAGATGAGCCATTCCTGTGCCGATATGCGGTATCGGGTTATTCCCGAATCGGAGATAACGGTGGTTACTTGTGTGGCATCCAGTCGGGGCATGGAAGTGCGGTCGGGCACCGCGTCGATGGTTTCCGTAGTGCTTTTGCTGCTGCAGGCAATAAAAAGAAGCATTACGACCGCATAAGCTGCGGCCATAATGCTTTTGGTTGTGTGTGGCAGGTTTGTTAGCGGCATATAGTACTTTGTCCGATCCAGCCACCGACCGTAAACGACTTGCCATCCTGCAGTTCCGGCTGGAAGAATATCTCTTCCGTAGTCGGGAAATATCTGGAGTAGGTGGCAATCATCTGATTGGCATCTTCTTCGCAGCTGGGGTCTGCCTGTTTGGCTTTCCTGAATTCGTCTACGGCCACCCAGAACACGGTTTTATTCAACACGGCATTGTCGTAGGGCTTGGTCTGTGCATACAGCATACCGATCAGCAGATAAGGCTTTCCTTGTTTCGGATTATACTCCAGCGATTTCCGCGCATGGGTGCGTGCGGAGGTAAAGTTTTTCAGATCGTTGCCGTACACCTGAGCTATCTTGAAGTGCTGTTCGGCCTTTTCCAGATCGTCCGTCGACAGCTTTATGGATTCTTCGTAATAGGCAATGGCTTGTGTAAAGTTGTTGCGCAAATATGACATTTCCGCACAGCCGTTGGCCGATTCGGCCGAAGGAGAGATCTTGTGGGCCTTCTCCGAAGCGGCAAAGTAGACCTCCGATTTGGTGCAACCCGTACGTTTGTAGAATACAATAACCCGGTTCAGGAACTCCAGATCCGTACTGGCGGTAACTTCGGCATTGTATATGTTGTCCAATGTAGCGCAGTCGGCTGCTCCGCTTTGCACAAACAAAGCATCCAATCCGATCTTGATTTGTCCGGCAATTTCCGCGTGCCGATTGCTTTCATCTTTGGAAATGGCTTCCAGGTATTCGCTGGCTTTCAGATAGTCGTTGATGAATTTCTCGCCGTGTTCCGGTTTTTCCTTGTAAATGTTGGCCGACAAAACGACGAATTGTCTCAATACTTCCACTTCCGATTCGCCCTTTCTGCCTTCTACCGATGCGTCCAACCAGCCGTAGGCACTTTCCTTCAGTTCGTCCTCCGGAAAGTAGGTAATGTAGTCCAAGGCTTTCAGGCCCAATATCCAGCTTGTGGGATATTTGGGGTCATTGCCGAAATACTTGATGCGTTGGTCGTACATTTTCATCAACCGGTTTCTGAGAACATCCTTTTCGGCAGGATCGGTTACCTGTTCCAATTGCCAATGCAGGATTTCGCGCCCGCGCGAATAAATGGCCCTGTTGGCATTCGGACACGCTTCAAACGCAGCCAGCCAAGGCTCTACAGCATCCGCATACTGTTTGTTCTTCGCCGATTCGTTGAACAAACTGATGTTGATTAAACATTCTTCTGTGATTTCAGGAACGGCATCCTCGTTTTCTTCGGCAACAGCAGCCGTTTCTTCCACAGCTTCGGTTTGCTCCGTTTTTGCTTTTTTGTCTTTTTTGGCGGCTTTCTGCGCCAGACAGTTTGTACTTAGGAAAGCAGTACAAATGGTAATTACAAGTAGTGTCTTCATAGAGTTGTATTGATTAGAAAGAAACAAAATTAATTATAACCTGCGCTTAAAGAACCAGCTTTCGTTTAAACTGATACTGATGGTAAATTTGAAATAATCTTCACGCAACGATGCCAAGGAGCCGATTCTTCCGTATTCGAAAGCCGTATTGACGACAGTGTTGGAATTTCGCAGCGGAAAGCCCACGCCGACCGAGGCACCTATGTTGTTTGAAAAAAAGTCCGCTTGTGTTCCCGTGATATACGAATTTGAAACATTCAATCCGGCTCGGAAAGCCATCCTGTGCAGATACTTCTGCCCCATGGGATTGTGTCTGTATTCTGCACCGATAGCGAGTTTGGTACGGTTCTGCAGACTGTCTGTCTTACCGAAATATCTGGCATCCGCCCAGTTCTGGAAATTATAGTCTGCGCTGATCATCAGACGGTTGTCGTAGGTATATTGTATGCCCACTCCGTAACACATGGGCAGGTCAAAACCATCTGACGAAACGTCTGTTGTGTCGTTTGTGTTTGTCTCTATTTGCAAAAAGCTTCCGTTCAGCGCGGACTTGTGCTCATAAGTCGCTCCAAGGACGATGTTGTGCTTCTTGGCAAAAGTGTGATATGCCTGGATGCCATATCTGAAGCGGAAATCGCTTATTTCAATATAATTTCCTTGCAACACGGATGTATAGCTGCTTGATGTAAAACTCAGGCTTCGCATATTTTCCACTGTTCCAAACATATAGTACGCATTTGCTCCGATTGAAACATGCTTGAACAATTCGAAGGAAAGGCCTATATAAACCTGGCTGATACCGCCTTGGCCGTAATAGCTTTTGGTCCAATAGGCGTATGTATCATTTCCGTCTACATCGGTTTGTCCGGTCACGAGCAGCGAGTCCGATTCAGTCATGTCATAGCCTACCAATGAGTACGGCAACAAACCCGCGCTTATGCCTATCCATTTGCCGATGGGAAACTGCAGGGTTATGTATTCCAGATTTCCGTTGAATGTATTGCGGTATCCCGTTGGGTCAGCCAAGTGGGTTATCAGGCAACTGGCTCCCACATCGAACATGAATGTCATGGAATCAACGGCGGTATAGGATGCCGGATTGGCCGGGTTGATGCTTTTATTGGATCTGGTGGCTGTGGTGATACCTCCCATAGCTCTTTGTTCTCCGTTTGTATTGTTACTGATGTCTCCGTATCCGAAACGCGTGTACGGCGAGTTTGTGTTGTTTTGTGAATTGGTAACTTGACACACCGCACACACCACTAAAACGAGCAACGCTATTTTGAGTTTATACATTATTAAATTCCAATATTCGATTCAGGCCTATTAATACCAAAAATATGTCCGCAAATGTCGTAATTTTTAGTCGGTTTTGAAAGTAATAAAGGTTTCCTCCTGTTAAAAAAGTCAAAACATTTGAATATGAGCGGCATAGTAGCTTGTGATAGCCCTCAATTTCAAAAACAATTCCGTTCATAACGCCGCCGGCAATGGCTTCTTCCGTGTTTTGTCCGATCAGTTTCCATTCGGTATGTTCTTTTATGTTGATCAGTGGCAGGCGTTCTGTATGGTCGTGCAATGCATTGATCCGCATTTTTACGCCGGGAGCAATGTTGCCGCCCACATATTGGTTCTTGTCATTTACGACATCATAGGTTATGGCAGAGCCGATATCAACAATCAGCAGATTCCTGTCAGGATACAGAAAGTTTGCGCCAACAACAGCCGCCAGCCGGTCGTTTCCCAATGTGTGGGGCGTTTTGTACAGATTGTCTATCGGCAACGGAACGGTATGGTCGAGGCGAATGAATTTCCCGGTGTGCTGCCGAATGAAAGCAACCTGCATTTCATCCGTATCAATGACAGATGAAAGAATGCACTGTTCAATCGGAAAATCCTTGAACAAGCCCATCAGGTCGTCCAAGGCGAAATGCTTATACAACTTGTCGTCGATGAGCTTGCCGGTATCGAAAATTCCGATTTTTGTACACGAATTTCCCTGATCGATGCATAAGTTCATGTTACAATATCATTTTTTCTATTGGGATAACCAAAATACCTTCAGCTCCAAAAGACTTCAGCTTTCCGATGACATCCCAGAACCGTTGTTCATCAATTACTGCATGCAGCGAGCTCCAGCCTTCTTTGGCAAGCGGCATTATGGTCGGACTGCGCATTCCCGGCAAGACTTCTATAACTTGTTGCAAGTTGGCGGTTGGTATGTTCATCAACACATATTTTTTGCCTTCGGCCAGCTGTACGGCATCGAAACGGAACAACAGCTCATCCAGAATAGCTTTCTTTTCTTCCGGAAGTTGCGGGTTGGCAATCAGCACCGCTTCCGATTGCATAACGACTTCAACCTCTTTCAGCTGGTTGACAACCAGTGTGCTTCCGGAACTGACAATGTCAAAAATCGCATCCGACAGGCCTATGCCCGGCGATATTTCAACCGAACCGGTTATTACATGGATGTCGGCGTTTATGTTGTGGGTTTGCAAAAAATCATTCAGAATGTTAGGGTATGAAGTGGCAATGGTCTTGCCATTGAACCATTCCAGACCACCATAGTTTTCCGACTTGGGGATGGCCAGCGAAAGGCGGCACTTGCTGAAGCCTAATCGTTTGATTATTTCGGCCGGTTGTCCTTTTTCCACAAACTCGTTTTCTCCAACAATACCGATATCCGCAGCGCCGTTGGCTACCGATGGCGGAATGTCGTCATCGCGCAAAAACAGCATTTCTGCCGGAAAATTGCGTGCCGCAACCAATAGCAAACGGTTGCCTTTGTCCAATTTAATGCCGGCTTCCGCGATTAACGACATGGTTTCATCATAAAGTCTTCCTTTGGTCTGTACTGCAATGCGTAGCATGTGATTATTTGTTGAAATTCGCCGCAAAGGTAAGACTTTTTGCTTGTTGGCAGAACAGATTTGCAAAAAAACTGTTTTGTGGTAAGATTCAGTGACGGACAGGCTTCTGTTTTCCGTTGTTTTTTGGTGTGTATGTTTTTACGAATGCGTGCCGTTCCGGCGGATGAAAGAAGAGGGCAACAAAAAAAACAGCCTGCCGAGATATTGGCGGGCTGTTTTCCGTAATTACTGTTTGTTGGTCGGTTGTGTTTATTCAACAACAGCTTCTTCAACAACTTCTTCCTCAGCAACTGCTTCTTCAGCGATAGCTTCGTCAACAACAACCTCTTCTGCTTCTTCAGCAATTTCAATAACAACTTCCTCTTCTACAATAGCTTCTTCAGCATTGTCATTGTTGGCTTTCTGACCACATGCAGCAAATGCAAATGCAATAGCGGCAAACAAAAATACTTTCTTCATTTTTCGTTTTGATTTATAAAAATTGAACAATATGGTTAACGCTGCAAAGTTATATAATTTTTTTGAGTTACCATCACTTTTCTCTAAAAAAAATTTGCATTCCGGCATCTTTTTCGTTTTAATCTTGAAAACCAGTTGTATAGAGATAACGTTTTATGCTTTTTTTCGGTGTCTTTTCAAATTCGTGCGGATACAATTTGATTTTTGATATGTTTTCATATCCGGCCACCATGCTGTTCAGCGTTTTTCTATTTTCTTCCATCATCTCTTGCAGCTGCGACTGGTTCAGATGTTCGGCATCTACAGCTTCGTAGTCGGGGCAAACCAAGGCAATCAGTTTTCCTTCGTGTTGCATGACCAGACTTTCCATAACGTATGGCAGGTTGTTGAGTCTTGCCTCTATTTCTTCCGGATAGATGTTTTGTCCGTTTGCACCGAGAATCATGGTTTTGTTGCGTCCGCGGATAAAAATATTGTTGTTCTCATCTATCGTCCCCAAGTCGCCGGTACGCAACCAGCCGTCTTCTGTGAAGATAGCCTTGGTTGCATCCGGATTTTTATAATATCCGGACATGACATTTTCGCCGCGTACCAGAATTTCGCCGATTCCATCGGCATCGGGCTTGTCAATTTTGGCTTCCATATTGAACAGAACCTTACCGGTGGAGAATGGAACAAATTCCTGCCACGGGGCATACGATATCAGTGGGGCGCATTCCGTCATGCCGTAGCCTACCGTGAAGGGGAATTTGATTTTGTGGAAAAAATCTTCTACCTCGGCGTTTAAGGGTGCGCCGCCGACAACCACCTCAACAAACTCGCCGCCGAAGGCATCGATCAGTTTTTTGCGAATCTGATTCAAAATCTGTTGGTCCAGGAACGGAATGCTCAATACCCAACGCATGGATGGCTTGGCCAGTAAGGGCATGATTTGTTTTTTGTATATTTTCTCAATGATGAGCGGTACGCAGAATATTACGTGGGGACGCACTTCGGCAAATGCTTTCAGCAAGATTTTTGCCGACGGTGTTTTGCCGATGAAATGGGTGTGTCCGCCTGCGCATACGGAAGTCAGAAAATCGAATGCGCAACCGTAGGCATGTGCCAGCGGCAGGAACGATACGGCCCGGTCGCCACGATCAATCAAATGTGTAGTGAATCCGAAGGTGATGTTGCCGGCCAGTGCGTTGCCGCTTGTCATGACGCCTTTGCTGAAACCGGTGGTGCCGGAGGTGTAATTGATGGAAACAATTTCCGAATTGGGCTTGTCTATGTAGCGAACACAGTCGCGATGGAAGCCGTCCGGATATTTTTCGGCGAAGAGCTTTTCAATGTTCCGGCGGGAAATCTGCTCCAACGTGATTTCCGGTTCATCTTCTTCGGCTATCCGATTTTCCAAGGCAGCGGGCTCATTTTCGCTTGTTGCCTTTTCGGCGACTTTTTCTGCTATTTCTTCGGCCAATTCGTCATTCTTCAGGGCTTGTTTTCGGTGAACAATGACAATTGGCTCGCAAGTCGATAGAGAAAATACGGCTTGTACGGTATTCAAACGCTCTTCTTCCAGATTTTCCCAAACGTTGTCACTGACAAAAAGCAGTTTTGACTCGGAATGATTCACAATGTGGTGAATGTCGTTGGCGTTGAAATCCTGCAGTATGGGCACGATAATCGCGCCATAAGTCACGGTGGCAATATACGTTATGGCCCAGTTTGCGTTGTTGCGGCCCACCAATGCAATTTTGTCATTGGGTTGTATGCCGCATTGCTGGAACAGCAGGTGTAGCTTTGCGACATTTTCTGCTACTTGACCATAGGTGTAAGTCAGATTTTCTCCGTAGTTGGTAAATGCCGGGAGATCCCAGTTGGAACGGAATGAATCTTCAAAAAGACGAATAAAATTTTCTTTAACCATACGTGTTGTTGTTATAAAAAGGCAGACCTTTTTTGTTTGAGGCGGCAAAAGTACAAAAAAACATGCACACTTCAAAAAAAAGTGTGCATGTTTTGGGCAATGCAGCGTCAACCGGCAAGTGCAATTTTACAAAATCAGGTTGACGGATTTATTAATTTGACGTTAGCACGATGCGAGTATGTCTGCTATGTGTATGGCTTTTATGGGCAAATTTTGTTTGGTGCAGTAGCCGTTTATGTTCATCAGGCACGAGGCTTCGGTGGTAACGATGTATTTTGCGCCTGTTTCCAGTGCGGAGCGCACTTTTTTTTCGACCATGGCTGTGGAAATGTCCGTAAATTTGACGGAAAATGTTCCGCCGAAACCGCAACAGCTTTCACATTCTTCCATTTCCACCAATTCCAAGCCTTTTACGTTGGAGAGCAGGGTGCGTGGTTCTTGTTTGATGCCGTATTCGCGCAGGGCGGAACAAGAATCGTGATACGTTACCTTGTGCGGGAATGTGGCACCAAGGTCGGTCACGTGCAATTGATTCACAAGGAAGTCGGTCAATTCAAATATGTCGGCTTTCATTTCCTTGAAACGTTTCAGATAGTCGGGTTTGCCGGAAAGTACTTGCTCGTAATGCAGTTTCATGAAGCCTGTACACGAACCGGAGGGTGATACGATGGGCAGGTTTTCGGAAAAATCGTTGATGAATTTTTGGGCGAGTTGCGCCGTTTCGTTCGTGTAGCCGCTGTTGAATGCAGGTTGGCCGCAACAAGTCTGTTTCGGGTTGTAATGAATGTTGCATCCGGCTTTTTCCAGCACTTTCCAGACATTTTTGCCTGTTTCAGGATAAAGCTGGTCTATGTAGCAGGGAATAAATAATTGTATATCCATAAAAATATGTCATAAAAATGCGGGCAAATGTACACAAATTTTGATGCATGC
>CAYUYS010000070.1:0-9140 GCA_964449415.1 uncultured Paludibacteraceae bacterium
ATAGAAAAACAGGGCAACCGTTTCCAGTCACCCTGTCGTAATTAAGCCTTATCGTTTTTAATCCAAGAAGCGGACTTTTTCCCGGATTCTTGGTTTTGCGTCCGGCGTTTCATCCGGATAGCCGAAACCAATGCAGTAAAGCAGTTCGTAGCCTTCCGAGAACTCCAACTGTTCAAGGTAAGGGGCTGCTTCCGGGGTTGCTTTCAGGAAACCTACCGGAGCACCCAGACAGCACGAACCAATGCCCATGGACCACGCAGCCAGAATCATATTCTCACCCAGCAGGCCACAATCTATCTGAGACATACCGTAAGCCGGGTCGTTGGCAATGAACACCACCGTCGGTGCGTTGCGGAACATGTTCCTGAAGTTCGGGTCTTCAGCCACCTGCGGATTTTGGGCCTTGTACAACTCCGTCAATCCGTCGATAAACGCGGGATTGTCCACCACACGGATTTCCCACGACTGGCGGTTCATGCCGTTGGGCGCGTTGATGCCGCAATCCACAATCACTTCCATCGTATCGCGGCCGACAGCCTGCGGCAGATAGCGACGGACACTCCGACGAGACATGATAGTCTCTATAACTGCATTCTTCTCCTGATTTTCTTCTTGGCTTTCCTGCTGTTCCGGCGCACAACTGCTGCTCAAAACGCAGGCACCTGCCACTAACAATAAAACACGTGAAATTTTCATTTTGCTCAATAATTATAAAAGGTTACTGTTTTTGGAAATATGAGCGGCTTTCCCCGCAGGGAAGCCGCCTACACACAAAGAGACCATTCATTACAATTTCGGGCCGGCAGCAACCAATGCCTTGCCTGCTTCGTTGCCCGTGAACTTCTCGAAGTTCTTGATAAAGCGGCCGGCCAGATCTTTGGCTTTTTCTTCCCACTGGCTGGCACATTCGTACGTGTCGCGCGGATCAAGGATTTTCGGATCAACGCCCGGCAATTCCGTCGGTACTTCAAAGTCGAAATACGGAATCTTTTTGGTCGGCGCCGTGTTGATGGAACCATCCAGAATGGCATCGATAATGCCACGCGTGTCCTTAATGGAGATACGTTTGCCGGTTCCGTTCCAGCCGGTGTTCACCAAATAGGCCTTTGCGCCAACCATTTCCATTTTCTTAACCAGTTCTTCGCCGTATTTGGTCGGATGCAAGCTCAAGAATGCAGCACCGAAGCAAGCGGAGAATGTCGGAGTCGGTTCGGTGATACCGCGTTCCGTTCCGGCCAGTTTTGCCGTAAAGCCGGACAAGAAATAATACTTGGTCTGTTCCGGTGTCAGGATAGATACGGGAGGCAGTACGCCGAATGCATCGGCCGACAGGAAAATAACCTGTTTGGCGTGCGGGCCTTTGGAAACCGGCTTAACGATGTTTTCGATGTGATAAATCGGATAGGAAACGCGGGTGTTTTCGGTTACGCTCTTGTCTGCAAAGTCAATTTTACCGTTTGCGTCTACCGTAACATTTTCCAGCAGGGCATCGCGTTTGATGGCATTGTAAATATCGGGTTCGGATTCCTTGTCCAGGTTGATAACCTTGGCATAGCAACCGCCTTCGTAGTTGAACACGCCTTCGTCGTCCCAACCGTGTTCGTCATCACCAATCAGCAGGCGTTTCGGGTCGGTTGACAAGGTGGTTTTTCCGGTTCCGGACAATCCGAAGAAGATAGCCGTATCCGTTCCTTCCATGTTCGTGTTGGCGGAGCAGTGCATGGAAGCGATGCCGCGCAGCGGGTTCAGGTAGTTCATGATGGAGAAGATACCTTTTTTCATTTCACCGCCGTACCATGTGTTCAAGATTACCTGTTCGTTGGTTTTCAGGTTGAATACGGTAGCTGTTTCCGAGTTCAGGCCGAGTTCCTTGTAGTTGTCCACTTTGGCCTTGGCTGCGTTGAACGATACGAAATCGGGTTCGCCGTAGTTTTCCAGTTCTTCTGCCGTCGGACGGATGAACATGTTGGTAACGAAGTGGGCCTGCCATGCAACTTCCATGATGAAACGCACTTTCAGGCGGGTTGCCTCGTTGGAGCCGCAGAAAGTATCCACCACAAACAGCCGTTTGCCGGACAATTCTTTCACTGCTTTTGCCTTCAAATCGGCCCATGCGGCTTCAGAACAAGGCTTGTTGTCGTTTTTATATTCATCTGATGTCCACCAAACGGTATTTTCACTGGCTTCGTTTTTTACAAAAAATTTATCTTTGGGAGAACGGCCCGTGTAGATACCTGTCATGACGTTTACTGCGCCCAACTCAGTTACCTGACCTTTTTCATAACCTTCCAAAGAGCTCTTGGTCTCTTCGGCAAACAACACTTCATAAGACGGATTGTGGACGATTTCCTTCACATCCTGAATACCGTACTTGCTTAGATCTAATTTTGTCATTTTGCTAAAAATTTAAGTGGATTATACCTGTTTTTTACTTGTTCGTTTTCTGTTTTTGCGACGAATTTGCATCGCCTTATTTATCGGGGGACAAAAGTACGACAAAAAACACAAACACGAAAACAATTAAAGAAATCTTTCCTTAATCAATCAAAAAACAGCATACGTATGCTGTTTTTCATGCAGTTAGAACAAACAAAGAGTCTTTTCGTCGCTTGTTTTCCAATTGTTTCCGCAGTTTATCATGCTTGTTTCCGGCTTGTTTTTGTTACAATCCGATCGTTATCCAAGTCAAAAACAATCGTATCACCGGGCTGCACTTCTTCCGACAGAATCATGTCTGCCATCGGATCTTCCAGATAACGCTGTATGGCACGCTTCAGCGGACGAGCGCCGTATTGCACATCGTAACCTTTGTCGGCAATGAAATCCTTGGCCGCATCGGTCAGCTCTATCTGATAACCCATACCCAAAATGCGTTCGAACAAACCTTTCAGTTCCAGATCAATGATTTGATGAATCGTTTGCCGGCTCAGCTGGTCGAACGTTATGATTTCATCGACACGGTTCAGAAATTCCGGCGCAAATGTCTTGTTCAATGCTTTCTGAATCACACTGCGGGCATGTTCCGTGCCGGCAGCCGCATTGTCGGGCATGGTAAATCCGATTCCGCGCCCGAATTCTTTCAACTGCCGGGTGCCGACATTGGACGTCATAATGATGATGGTATTCTTGAAATCGATGCGACGTCCCAAGCTGTCGCTCAGCCGCCCTTCGTCCATGACCTGCAAGAGCAAATTGAACACATCGTGATGTGCTTTTTCTATTTCGTCAAGCAAGACGATGGAATAAGGTTTCCGACGCACCTTTTCGGTCAACTGTCCGCCTTCTTCGTAGCCGACATATCCCGGAGGCGCGCCAATCAGACGCGACACGCTGAATTTTTCCATAAATTCACTCATGTCCACGCGGATAATGGCATCCGTGCTGTCAAACATGAATTCTGCCAGGCATTTTGCCAGATGCGTTTTGCCCACGCCGGTCGGCCCTAAAAAGATGAATGTGCCTATCGGTTTGTTCGGGTCTTTCAGACCGATGCGGTTTCGCTGAATTGAGCGGACAACCTTTTCCACAGCCTCGTCCTGTCCGATAACCTTGCCTTTCAGCGCGTCCTTCATGCTGCGCAGACGCACGCCTTCGGCTTGTGCTATCCGCTGGACAGGCACGCCGGACATCAAGGAGACAACCTCCGCTATGTGTTCTTCCGTTACCGTTTCCGGGCATTTATGCGTTTCCGCTTCCCAGCGTTGCATTTCTTCGTTCAGTTTGGCTTGCAAATCGTGTTCCCTGTCACGCAAGGCAACCGCGATTTCGTATTTCTGTTCCGACAAGATGCGCATCTTTTCGGCACGAACGGTTTCTATTTCCTTCTCTATCTGCTTTATCAGTGGCGGAACGTCCACCGTTTTTACATGCACGCGCGAACCGGCTTCGTCCAAGGCATCAATTGCCTTGTCCGGAAAACATCGGTCGCTGATATAGCGTTCGGTCAGGCGCACACAAGCCTGCAGTGCTTCGGGCGTATAGCGTACATTGTGGTGATATTCGTAGCGGTCGCTGATATTTTGCAGAATCTGCAAGGTTTCCGTTGCCGATGTGGGTTCCACCAGCACTTTCTGGAAACGACGTTCCAGCGCGCCATCTTTTTCAATGCTGTTGCGGTATTCATCCAAGGTGGTTGCGCCGACGCACTGGATTTCGCCGCGCGCCAAGGCCGGCTTCAGCATGTTGGCCGCATCCAACGAACCCGGTGCGCCTCCGGCACCGACAATCGTGTGTATTTCATCGATAAACAAAATCACATCCGGATTTTTCTGCAATTCGTTCAGTATGGCCTTGATGCGTTCTTCAAACTGCCCGCGGTATTTGGTTCCGGCCACTATGCCGGCCATGTCAAGGGAAATGACGCGCTTGTTGTACAGCACACGCGAAACGCGCTTCTGGACAATGCGCATGGCCAAGCCTTCCACAATGGCAGATTTGCCGACGCCCGGCTCGCCTATCAGCACCGGATTGTTCTTTTTGCGCCTGCTCAGGATCTGGACAATACGCTCTATTTCTTTTTCGCGCCCCACAATCGGATCCAGACGGTTTTCTTCGGCCGCTTTGGTTATGTCCGTTCCGAAATTATCCAGCGCCGGCGTTCCGTCCTTGCGTTGTGTGGAAGTCGTTGAGTTACTGCCGGTTTTGGAAGAAGCGTGCATGCTCCGCAGTTCGCCTTCATCATCTTCGCTATCATCGGTGAAGTTAATGCCCATGGCCGGCATGTCGTTGGGTTTGTGCAGCAACTGCAATGCACGTTCGTAGCTTATGTTAAACTCATTCAGCACTTTCGAAGCCAGGTTGCTGTTTTCTTTCAGGATGCCCAAAAGCAAATGTTCCGTATCGCTCACATCGGCCTTGAACAAACGCGTTTCCAGTTCCATTAATTTTTTGACGCGCTCCGCCGTGTTCGAAGTGGGTATCACCAGTCCGGCCGGTTCCATGTCAGTCCGGATTTGCTGTTCGATTTTTGTCTTCATTTTTTTCAGGTCTGCATTGGACTTGGACAATATTTCCACTGCTCCGCCCTGACCAAGTCGCAAAATGCCCAACAAAAAGTGCTCCGGCTCAACCAAGTCATTACCCAGCCGTTCCGCTTCTTGTTTGCTGTACATAAACACTTTATAGAGATTATCCGTGTACGTCATAATGTCATGTCAATTCATTAAGAGGCGTTTCAATCAATAATAATACCATTTTTTAACAACTGCTTTCCGTTTGCTCAGTGTATGGCTTTCAGATCGTAGGGAGTTTCCTGATAGACAAAATAGTTCAACCAGTTGGTGAACAACAGGTTAGCGTGAGCTCTCCATCTTACCAGCGGCTCCTTGCTCGGGTCGTTGTCACGGTAATAATTCCGTGGCATTTCGATGGGCAATCCTTTTTTCAGGTCGCGTCGGTATTCCGTGTCGAGTGTATAAGATGAGTATTCGGAATGTCCGGTAATGAAAAATTCGCGTCCGTTGCGTCCCATGACCATGTACACACCGGCATCCGGGGATGCTGACATCACCACCAAATCCGGTACTTTGGCAATATCTTCGGCGCGGATTTCGGTATGCCGGCTGTGCGGCACGTAAAAAATATCATCAAAACCGCGGAAAATCGGATGTTTGTCAACCAATTTCCGATGCTCGAAAATGCCGAACATTTTTTTGTCCAACGGATATTTCGGTATGCCATAATAATAGTACAAACCCGCCTGCGCCGCCCAGCAAATGTACATGGTCGAGGTTACGTGCGTCCGCGCCCAATCAAAAATATGCGTCAGTTCCTGCCAATAATTGACTTGTTCAAAGTCGAACTGTTCGACCGGCGCACCGGTTATGATCATGCCGTCATAATTTTGCTGTCCGATCACATCAAACGATTTGTAGAACATTTGCATGTGTTCCACCGGCGTGTTTTTGGAAGTATGCGATTTCAGTTTCAGAAAGTCGATTTCAATCTGCAAGGGCGAGTTGGACAACAGACGGATCAAATCCGTTTCTGTCGTTATTTTCAACGGCATCAAGTTCAGTATCACTAATTTAAGCGGTCTGATTTCCTGCGTCGAAGCTCGCTCCGTATCCATCACGAAGATGTTTTCTTCACGAAGTTTCTCTACTGCCGGCAATGTTTTAGGTATGTTAAGTGGCATATCCTGAGTGTTTTAAGCTGTCAAAAAATATATCAGTCGGATGCGCCTGCATGGACATAGCGAACATACATTTTCCTGTATTCGGGCGTTTGCATGAAAGCCTGCAAAAAGTCGCTCAATGCCGCGTACAAATCGCGTGCGTCGCGATTCAGAACCCATGCATACTGCTGCGCGAATCCCAAAGGCAGCGAAAAATCCAGCCGTTGGCCGTATTGCTTTTCCAGAATACGGGCCTGCATGGCGGAGCATACCGTGTAATCAATTTCGCCTTCGGCAACGCGCCGCACCAAGGTTTCAACCGTTGCATCGGGCACCTCCACATACGCGATATTCACCACGACTTCGTCCGACAAGTGTTCAATGCGCATCCGCATGGTCTTGTTTTGCGGAATGGTCAGGGTTTTGCCATCCAATTGCCGCTGCGATATAATCAAACCGGCCGTATCGCGGCGCTGCACCAGCACCAAACGGCTCAATGCAAACGGTTCCATGTAAGCGATATTCCGGCCATAACAGGTCGTTTTGGGAACAAACTGGGCAACAAAACTGCAGTGCCCGTCCTGCAGTGCCTTGATTTGCGCATCCAGACCGTTAATGACACGGACGTCCAGCTTCACTCCCAACGAATCGGCAAAGGCCTTGGCCAGTTCGTAATGAAAACCGGCCGGCACGCTGTCGGTTTCCACCATGCTCCAAGAACAATCATCCATGACCACCGTTATTTTTCCGGCCTTGAGAACAAGTTTCAACTCGTTGTTTTTTAGCAACCCCCAGTTGATGCCGGCAAAACACAGAAAAAGTGCCAGAACAGAACCACTGATGATCGTGGTGGTTTTCTGCCTTTTTGTCATATTTTTCAACTGAAACTGCATATCTCTTCGTTGTAATCAATCATAAAAGTTCCACGAAATGCCGAATTTAAGCACCGCCGGATTAAGCGGATAGTTCGGCATGGAGAAATAGTTTTTTTCCAGAAAAAACTCGCCCAAGTTGGTGTATTCCGCAAACAAACGGACGGTTTTCAAGTGGAAGTTCGCATATACATTCATGTATGGATAGTTTCCCACGCGTGTCGTGCTCTGTATGCGAAATTGTCCTAATGCCGGAATCAGTACGGGGGCATAATAGGCCGTATGGTAGCGCATATCCACTCCAATCTGCACACTCAACACCTTGAACCACAGGTCATAATAATACAAATTGTGGTATAAGGAAAGGGCCGGCAAAGGCAGTACGCTGCTTGAACTCAACTGGTAGACCGCGTTGTTTTCCAATGCAAATTTTCCAAAACGCAAATCAAACTGCAAATCGGCCGCAAATACCTGAATATTACCGTCGTGCTGGGTCGGAAGACTTTCTTCGTTGAAATAAATGTACCTCGTCAGGTTTTCGACACCTACCTTCAGTCGGGTCGAAATGTACTTGGTCGGATAGTGGATGCTTCCGCCGACGTAAGTCCGATAAATCTTTGCAAAATCATTGTCCCACCGGAAATGGTTGGAAACATAATGTTGCAAATAATAGCTTGGCTCCTCGTTGCGGATGTACGCATTGGCATGCAGCGAAAACGTATCCTTGAACAAGCGGAAATTCCCTTCCAGTTCGCCGTTCAGATTGAACTCTCCCAATTTATATCCAATCAGGCATATATCGCCACCAAAGCTGTAGCGGATATGTTTGCCGCGCGCACGAGACAGAATGCCGCCCACGCGCGTATTGCTTTTCCATTCTTCTGCCAGAATCGTATCCTGATCCAACTGTTCGTTGGTAAAACGCTGCACTTCGTTTTCGGCAAAAACCGTGAGCCCAAAACCAAGCCATTTGTTAAATTCCTCTTCAAACGTAACCGCCAGTACGTTTTTTATGGTCAGCACCGCCGCAGTGTCGGTATTGGCCGTTACGGAGTCCTTGTACGTGTTGGGATAGAAGGTATTGGCCGCTTGTTCCACGTATCGTTTGGCGGCTTGGTCTATCTTCAAGGTGTGTTGAAACGAGGTTACGGGCACAAAAACCTGCGTCACCGAATCTTCCGAAACCTGCACATCGCGCTCAATGCCAATGCTGTATTTGTGCGCATAATAGCCCGCTATATAGTTGTAAGCCGACATGGCCGTCAAATTAACCGGTATGTCATACGTTTCCACCGGGGTGTTTACGCCATCCGGATCCGTGATTCCGCCGTTCTCAAAGTTTTTCAGTTGATTGTACACCACCGACCCGTGTGCTTCGTAGTGCTTGCCGTTGTAAGAACCGAACAGCGTTCCGGCAAAGCGGCTGGCAGACTGGTTGGCATACTCGCCGCGCGGATACAGATAGTCCAAGGTGACACCAAAGTTCGTACGCTCGTCGGCGTTGCCGGTAAAGATAAAATTTATGTGGTCTTCATCTCGGTAAGTGCTTCCGCCCGAGCGGTAAGTTATGTTGCTGTAAGGCGTTGTGGTGTTGTAATAAGTGACATCGGTCGGTGTTACAATATAAGGATTGTATGCGTTGGCAAACAGAAAATCGGTTTCCGTGTAGCGGTCGAAGAAGATTTTTGATTCGATGGGTGAAACCAGGTTGCCGTTATAGGCATTTGCTATGGAATAGCGGTCAACTATGTTGTTTTGCGGATAATTCAGGAAGGCCGTATCGGGCGGAATCGTATCGGCAATGGCCAAACGCTCGGACAAGCGCCACGTTTTCATGCGTTTGACTATCGTTTGCTGCTGTTGCGCATAAATTATTGTCGCCACGCTCAACATTAGACCTATGAATATATTTCGTTTCACAACCTTACGAATGGCCCGCAAAGATACGAAAAAACAACAGGTTCAGGAAATCGGGCAACAGAATATACATGTTTTTAGAAACCTATTGGTTGAATTAAGTTTTAGAATAAATTAGAATGAAAAAGCTGCGATACATATCCTTTCCCATCAATTGCCAATTTCACCCCCCGCCGCCCTGCGGGCTTGCGGCATTACGAGGGTGCGAAGATAATAAAAAAACCGGATACTATCTG
>CAYUYS010000071.1:0-9065 GCA_964449415.1 uncultured Paludibacteraceae bacterium
AATAGGTATCAGTAAAGTATAATATTGTGTGTAAGATACTTTCAATATTTTTAATGGTTAGTGAATATTAATATCGATGCGTAGCATGCAATATTATACGTCGGTCTCTCATAGCGCGGGGAGGCCGACACTGATACTTTTTACCGAAAGCAACATCTGTATAGCTCTTAACCTCACCATTCACAACCATGAAATGCAAAGTCATTGCCTTGTGCCTGCTGGCATCGTGCAGTATGGCGATGGGCAGTACACTGATACCCAAGCCCGTAAGCATAACACCGGCGAGCGGCAAGTTCAGGCTTACCGGCTCGGCAGCGATTATCTATAATAATGAACAATTAGCCCCCTTGGCCGATTACCTAAAAAGCTATCTGGACCCGGCCATCGGCACAAGCATCACCGCCACCCTCCGCAGCGAAGCACCCGGCAAGTCCGAGCGTGGGCAGATACAGCTGCTACTCGACTCGTTGCTCGACATCCCTACGGAAGGCTACACCTTAGAGGTGTCGACGAGGGGCATCACTATTACCGGAAGAGACTACGGCGGCGTATTTAACGGCATAGAAACCTTACTACAGTTGCTGCCGGCAAGTGTGTACGCACGGCAGTTTATCGCACGGCAGATGGAGATAGGCTGTACGAGCATACGCGACTACCCCCGCTTCGGCTACCGCGGCATGATGCTCGATGTAGCGCGCACATTCGTACCGCCCGAAGGCGTGAAGGCCTACATAGACAAGCTGGCGCATCACAAGATTAATAAGTTTCACTGGCATCTAACCAATGACGAAGGCTGGCGCATAGAATTGCGTTCGCACCCCGAGCTGGCGGAGATAGGGGGCTTTAGGGGAGGAGATTCGCCCATCATGGCCATATACGGCGAGTGGGACAAGAAGTATGGGGGCTATTACACACAGGACGAGATACGCGACGTGGTAGCCTACGCTGCCGTGCGCAACATAGAGGTGATTCCGGAGATAGATTTGCCCGGACACAGCCGCGCCGTAGCCCGTGTGATGCCGGACATCTTGTGCGAATACACCCCCGACCTACGGGCTACGGGGGGCTATGATCGCCGCTGTGTATGGTGTGCATCTAAGGAAGACAATTACCTATTGCTCGAAGATATTATATCGGAAGTTTGCGGGCTATTCCCCTCGCCCTACTTCCATGTGGGGGGCGACGAAGTAGAGATGAAGCAATGGCTCAGTTGCCCCGATTGCCGCGCCCTCTTAGCGGAGTTGGAGACTGATGATCCACACCGCATTGAAGACTACTTTATGGGGCGGATGGAGCAGATACTCCGCAAAAACGGCAAGACCCCTGCCGTGTGGAACGAGGCTATCAATGGCGGGCAACTGTCGAAGTCCATCCGCGTACACGGCTGGCAAGATGTGGCGGCTTGCCTGAAGGCCACTGCGGAGGGATTCAAGACCATCATCATGCCCGGGGCATACTTCTACTTCGATATGCGTCAGTCGCCCGATGAGCCCGGACACAGCTGGGCCGGTATATTTGATGTAAGTAAAAGCTATGCGTTTGATTTTGAGAAAGAAGGCTTCACAAGCGAGCAAATGAAAAACGTGGAAGGCGTGCAAGCTGCTTTCTGGGGGGAGGCCTACACTTCGAACGGAGCGTACTCCACCCACTATGTGGAGTATCAGACCTTTCCGCGGTTATGTGCCCTGGCCGAGATAGGATGGACGCCGCAGGAACTACGCACGTACGATGACTTCCATCGGCGTATAACCGGCCCGCATCAAGACCGCATGGCCGCCATGGACATCCACTTCCGTATGTTTCCGCCATCAGTGGATTATACGGACGGCATCATTACCGCCACAGCCCCGTCGGTAGGTGCGGAGATACGCTACACATCCGACGGCAAGAGCCTCCCGACTGCGGACTCACCGCTCTACACCGTCCCCATAGCCGCCGACACGGCATCCGCCCTGAATTACCAATTCCGTGCGTTCTACCGCACCGGCATGAGCACTGCGGTGCCGGCTACGGCATTAGCCGATAGTCTGGTAAAACCTGCGTTCCGACTGCTGACCTCCTTTGCGGAGAATGAAAAGAGCCCGTATTCAGTAGTGGAGGAGTACAAAACCTTCTGCAAGGCCGGCCGCACAGCCATGAACGGCGACTGGATATTGTACCTATTCGACGAGCCGCTTGACTGCCGATCCATACAGCTCATCACCGGCTTGTGGGAGCTGCCGGCTTACCATTTCATTACGGGCTATGTGGAGCTAAGCTACGACGGCCACAGCTTTGAGCGGGTAGGGGAGTTGGATAAGGGCCGCCTCACCATCTACCCCGAAGAGGGCAGGCGCATACACGGCGCGCGTGTGGTATGCACTACCAATATGAACGGCTATGCAAGCACCTTTATACACTATCCACGCATCAAAGCCCGCCGGTAAACATCAGAGGTCGCTGCAAACCATCGTTTGCAGCGACCTCTGAGTATCATCCCGGCCTACGCGCATCGTCCATATAGGGCGTTGCGCCCGGTAAGTTAGGGTTTGGCTTTGATTTGCAGACGGGCCTTAATCAGTTCCTTAGCTGTAGTGTAGCCGAGCTGGAATATCTCCTTTGATTTCTCCGTATCAAAGGTATCAAAGCCACCCATGTCAGTGGGTTCGATGAGCCAGTCACACAGCTCTTTGTCGTGCATGATATTGGCCTTAAACATGAAGTGGTACGCCCGCAAGGCCACGTTGATTACGGTTAACTTGTACTCATCTGCTACTAATGGGCTGGCGTTGATACCGATCAGATGCTCGCATTCATCGCGTATAGTACTCACCGGGAAGTTTTTGAATACGCCTCCGTCCACATAGTTCACACCGTCTATCCTCCTCGGCACGAACAAGGCCGGTACGCTGCAGGAGGCGGCGATGCATTCCACTAAGTCACCCTCCCGGAACGTCACCGGCTGGCCGGCATCCAAGTTAGTGGCTACTATGCGCACCGGTATGGGCAGATCTTCCAATCGCTTGGTACGCAGATGCTTCCGCAGAAACGAGACGAAGGGTTCGATGCTAAAGATGCCACCTGTCGGCCTCCTTATCTGCGTCCATTCCCTAAAACTAACGTCGGCGAACATGTCTCCTATTTGGTCAGGCGTATAGCCATCCGCGTAGAAAGCGGCCACAATGCTGCCGGCACTCACGCCGGACATAATGTTCGGTTTCACGCCCACCTCTTCCAGTGCTTTAAGTACCCCCGCATGGCATAGGCCTTTGATGCCTCCGCCGCTCATGGCAATCCCCATCTCGTAGGGTTTGTGTTGAAATAGTTTGCTAATCATGTTGTGTGATGTGTTTGTTTCGTTTGTCCTCATCGCAGAAAACGGGCCGTTTCACTGTCCGCGCAGGCCGCCACCTCCTCCGGAGTGCCTGTGCAGATCACACGCCCCCCATTGCGGCCCCCATCCGGCCCCATGTCGATGATATGATCCGCCACGCGGATAACGTCCAGGTTATGCTCAATGACGATCACCGTATTCCCCTTGTCCACCAGTTTGTCAAGCACGCTCAGCAGGACGCGTATGTCCTCAAAGTGCAGGCCCGTGGTAGGCTCATCGAGGATATAAAGCGTTCGGCCGGTGTCCCGTTTGCTGAGCTCTGTGGCCAGCTTCACCCGCTGGCTTTCGCCGCCGCTTAGCGTGGTGCTGCTCTGCCCTAATTTGATATAACCGAGCCCCACATCCTGTAGTGTTTTTATCTTGTGCAATATGTATGCTTGGTTCTCGAAAAACTCCACAGCCTGGTTGATAGTCATGTCCAACACGTCGGCAATGGATTTGCCTTTGAAGCGGACTTCAAGCGTCTCACGGTTGTAACGCTTCCCCGCGCACACCTCGCAAGGCACATATACATCCGGCAGGAAGTGCATTTCTATAGTTTTGTAGCCATTCCCCGTACAGGCTTCGCATCGTCCGCCGGCTGTGTTGAACGAAAATCGCCCCGGTTTGTACCCCCTTATTTTCGCCTCCGGCAATGAAGCAAATAGGTTGCGTATGTCGGAAAATACGCCGGTATACGTCGCCGGATTACTGCGTGGTGTCCGCCCTATTGGGCTCTGATCCACACACACCACCTTGTCGATGTGTTCAATGCCTTCTATGGCCATGTAGGGCATGGATTCGGCGTGTGAGCGGTAGAAGTAGCGGCTCAGGATGGGATACAGTGTGCCGTTTATCAGCGTGCTCTTCCCGCTACCGGATACGCCTGTCACGCAGATCATCTTTCCCAATGGAAACTCCACATCCACCTGCTTCAGGTTATTGCCTGTGCAACCCTTCAGGCGTATGGAGAGCCCGTTCCCTGGCCGAATGATGTGCGGTTCGATCTTCCGCTTGCCGTTCAGGTAGGACGAAGTGAGTGTGTCGGATGCAAGCATTTGCTGCGGCGTGCCCGCAAACACGAGTTTGCCGCCAAGTCGGCCGGCGTAAGGCCCCAAGTCGATGATATAATCTGCCTCGCGCATCATTTGCTCATCGTGCTCCACCACAATGACGGTGTTGCCCATATTGCGCAGCTGTTTCAACGAATCTATCAGGCGCATGTTGTCGCGTTGATGCAACCCGATGCTCGGCTCATCAAGGATATACAGCACGTTCACCAACTGCGAGCCGATTTGCGTCGCCAGCCGGATACGCTGGCTCTCACCACCACTCAACGAATCGGAGCTGCGCGCCAACGATAGGTAGCTCAACCCTACGTCAAGCATAAACTGCAAACGGGTGCGCACTTCTTTCAGTATCTCGGTAGCGATGCGCTGCTGTTTTTCGGTGAGATGGCTTTCCACTTCCTGCAAATAAGCATACAGCTCAGACACATCCATGCACGCCAGTTCGTAAATGTTTTTGTCGCCGATGCGGTAATACAGGCTTTCCTTTTTCAGGCGCGCGCCTTGGCATTCCGGGCACACAGCCTGCGTGCTGTACTGGTTGGCCCATTTCTGTTCAGAAGCAGACACGGCGTTCTCCTTTTGCATTTCCAGATAGCGCAAAATGCCTTCGTAACGCGAGAAATAGTTGGAGTTGCCCAAGGCCTGGTTTTTCAGCTGCAAACGTTCTTCAGTGCCGTTCATGATTTCGTGCATCGCCTCCGCCGATATTTGTTCTATCGGTGTGTGCAAATCGTAGCCGTGTTTTTCCAAGATGGCCCCTATTTGCCAGAAGATGGTGGTTTGCTTGTATTTTCCCAACGGCGCAATGCCCCCGTCGTGTATGCTTAAACGCTTGTTCGGAACAATCTTGTCCATGTCCGGCCTCAGCACCACTCCCAAGCCTTTGCAGAAGGGGCAGGCCCCTTGTGGCGAATTGAATGAAAAATTATGCGGAGCCGGGTCGTTGTAGGCAATTCCGCTGGTCGGGCACATCAGCGAACGGCTGAAATAGCGCAGTTGTCCGCTGGCCGGGTGGGAAACCAGCACGATACCGTTTCCCTGCTGCATGGCTTTGGTCATGGACTCCTGCAAACGGCGGCGGTCTTTCCGGCTGACGACCAGTTTGTCTATCACTGCCTCTATCGTATGGTTTTTATAGCGGTCGAGCTTCATGCCGTGCGCAAGTTCTCGCAGTACGCCATCCACACGCACATACAGATAGCCTTTCCGCATAATCTGTTCAAACAACTCACGATAATGCCCTTTCCGATTCCTGACAAGCGGTGCCAGCAAATAGATTTTTTGGCCTTCATACTCCTTGAGGATCAAATCCACAATCTGGTCGTCGGTATATTTGACCATTTTCTCGCCCGTGACATAGCTGTAGGCCTGCCCTGCACGTGCAAAGAGCAAACGCAGGAAATCATAAATTTCGGTGGTAGTGCCTACCGTAGAGCGCGGATTCCGGTTGGTTGTTTTCTGTTCAATGGAAATAACCGGGCTGAGGCCGGTTATCTTGTCCACCTCCGGGCGTTGCATGTTTCCCAAAAAGCCGCGGGCGTAGGCGGAGAATGTTTCTATGTATCGGCGTTGGCCTTCGGCAAAAATCGTGTCGAAAGCCAAGGACGACTTGCCGCTACCGCTCAAACCGGTAACTACAGTCAAGGAATTGCGCGGAATACATACATCTATGTTTTTAAGGTTATGGACGCGTGCGCCGATAACCTCTATGCTGTTTTGATTATCCAAAGTATCCTCAGATTTCAATATAACGGAGTAACCTGTCCTATTTCAAATATCCTTGGTTACGCAACACATCAAGCAAGACCTTCGAAAAGTGTTCGTTGTTTTCCTTGGTGTAGCGGACATCCGTAAATACTTGCGCCAAGGTTTGCTTTTTGTTTTCGGCGATGAACTTGGCCGTATCCGGCAAAGCCTCTTTGGCTGCATACAACTTGTCTATGGCATCCGTCGAGAAAGGCGTATATACTTCGTTGTGCACAATGGCCTCCAAGGGCAAGCGGTCCGGCATTTCCGGCATTTCTGCAGGATAACCAACCGTAAGGGTCGTAATCGGGACTACCAGACGGGGCAGCTGCAACACATCGATTATCTGACCGGCATTGTAAGTTGTCGTGCCCAGATAACACAAGCCGAGCCCTTCCCTTTCTGCCGCCACGGCAAAAGTCTGCGCAAAGATGATGGCATCGATGGCTGCACCGACAAACGACTGGAAGTTGTCGTAGCCGGGCACTGCCTGACGCTGTTCGCACCACGTGGAGAAACGATGGTAATCGGCGCAAAAAGTCAGCACGACGGGAGCTTCCCTGACCATCGGCTGATTGAAATGCGCGGGTGCCAGCGCACGCTTTTTCTCCTCACTGCGTGTAACTACGACCGAATAGGTCTGCATATTGCCCGTGTTGGAGGCGCGACACGCCAACGACAACAAATGCTGCAACAGTTCATCCGAAACGGGAGTTTCGGCATAACGCCGTATCGTTCTTCTATCGTTCAAATCCATAATTTCCCCTAAAAACAAATTCTACATGCTGAAGTTTTTCGGTTTCTTACCCTGTATATCTCTATAAAAGTTTTTTATGGCGGCCATATCTGCCTCCACATGGCCGGTAGGGTGAAAGGTAGCACCCACACCGACTTCCTTTTTGCCGTAATCCAAATAAGCCAGTTGTATGGGAACGCCGGCCTTGAGTGCTATGTAGTAAAAACCTTTTTTCCAGTCAGGATTCGGCTTTCGCGTTCCTTCGGGTGTGATGCCAATTTCGAAGCGGGAATGCCGTCCAAATTCAGCTGCCAACCAATCAGTGACGGATGTTTTTTTGGAACGGTCAATCGGTATGCCGCCCATGGCACGAAAAATCGGGCCTAACGGGAAAAAGAACCATTCCTTTTTCATTAAAAAGCCTGCTTTTTTGCCTACGGCAGAAGCTCCGAGTTTACCGAAAACAAAATCCCAGTTGCTGGTATGAGGCGCAATGCAAATCACGCATTTCGGTTCATCCGGAACGGTCATAACCGCTTTCCAGCCGAATAATTTGAGAACAAATGCACTGAAATTCATACGCTCAACGGATGAAAATGATCGAAAAGGCAGGAAATTTCACACAATTATTCCGGACAAGATTTATTTTTTCACCGGTTTGGATATGGCATCACGCATGGCCGTATCCGCCTCTATGTTTTTCATCTTGTAATAATCCATAATGCCCAGATTACCGTTGCGGAAAGCCTCGGCCATAGCTTTGGGCACTTCGGCTTCTGCTTCTATTACTTTGGCCCGGGCCTCCTGTGCCTTGGCGCGCATTTCCTGTTCTAGGGCAACCGCCATTGCGCGGCGTTCTTCCGCCTTGGCCTGCGCGATATTCTTGTCGGCCTCGGCTTGGTCCATTTGCAGTTGCGCTCCGATGTTCTTGCCTATATCTATGTCGGCTATGTCGATGGACAGGATTTCAAAGGCTGTGCCTGCATCCAGACCTTTTCTTAGCACTAATTTGGAGATGGAATCCGGATTCTCCAATACGGATTTGTGTAAATCGCTCGAACCGATTGACGACACAATGCCCTCGCCGACACGCGCTAGGACGGTATCTTCTCCGGCTCCACCGACCAACTGTTTGATGTTGGCACGCACCGTAACGCGCGCTTTGGCAATAAGCTGAATGCCATCCTTGGCCACTGCCGTAACCGGAGGTGTATCTATCACTTTGGGATTCACCGACATTTGCACAGCTTCAAACACGTCGCGCCCGGCTAGGTCTATGGCCGTTGCCATCTGAAAAGTCAGGTCTATATTGGCCTTTGAGGCGGATACCAACGCATGGATGACGCGTTCAATATGGCCTCCGGCCAGATAGTGTGCCTCCAAGGCATCGCGCATGATTTCGCGCAGGCCGGCTTTGTGCGCCTCAATCATACATGCCACAATGGTGTGTGGCGGAACCTTACGGATACGCATCAGAAACAGTTGGATAAGCGAAATGCTGACACCGGAAACTTTGGCCGAAATCCAAAGCAAGAAGGGAACGTAATAAAAAAACAATATCAGGACTATGCCCGACAACACAAACAGAATAATTGTAATTAATTGCATAACTCGCTACAAATTTTGCCGCTACCATAAATGGCAGCAAGGTTTTTATTTTAAGTATTTAAGATTTTTACCTAACATCTACAGCCTCCACAATCACCGTGTTGCCCTGTATATCCACGACACGTATCGCCGTATTCTCATCTATAAAGCCATCGAGTGCTTTGCCTTCTGCCGCGTGGCCATTTATCTCGATTTTTCCCATAGGTGCCAAGCGTGACAGCGCAATTCCCTCGTCTCCGATCTGGATATCAAGCCCTTGCAAAACATCTACCTTGCCGGTTATGTCTGCCTGCAGGCTCATTTTTTCCAATGCACGCGATTTTATGAATATGTATATTGCCAGAGACATCACAACCAACAGGACCAAGGCTGTCAGCGAACCGGCCAATGCGCCAATTTTGGCATACGCATAACAGACCGCACCCGCCAAGGAGAGGAAACCTGCGATTCCGGCTATGGAAAGGCCGGGAATCAGGAACAATTCCACCAACAGAAAAAGTACTCCCGCTACGACCAGAATGGCTACGATTGCTATTTCCATACTATTGATTGA
>CAYUYS010000072.1:0-9044 GCA_964449415.1 uncultured Paludibacteraceae bacterium
AAAAAGAGTGACTACAAAAGATTTTCTGATATTTTTCTGTTTTTCAGCTCTCTTTCTTAACAAATCGAGCATGTCTTTTTCTGACTGACTTTCAAGTTTTTTACAAAGAAGGATATGAATAGAAACAAAAAATCTCCGCCTTCCGACGGAGATTTTCTTGGAGAGATATCAATCTTTCAACTTGGCGCACAAGTATTCGCGGTTCAGGCGGGCAATGTTGCTCAGCTTAATGCCTTTCGGGCATTCCGCTGCGCACGCGCCCGTGTTGGTGCAATTTCCAAATCCGAGTTCGTCCATTTTGGCCACCATGGCTTTGGCCCGGCGTGCCGCTTCCACTTGCCCTTGCGGCAACAAAGCCAGTTGACTCACTTTGGCGGATACAAACAACATGGCCGAGCCGTTCTTGCACGCGGCAACGCATGCGCCACAACCGATACAAGCTGCCGCATCCATAGCCAAATCGGCGTTCTTTTTCGGAATGGGGATGGCATTTGCATCGGGAACGCCACCTGTGTTTACGGAAATAAATCCTCCGGCCTGAATGATTTTGTCAAATGCGCGGCGGTCTACCATCAAATCCTTGATAACCGGAAATGCCGCCGAACGCCACGGTTCCACCGTGATCGTTTCCCCGTCTTTAAATTTGCGCATGTGCAACTGACATGTCGTAATTTCATCATCCGGGCCATGCGGATGACCGTTAATGTAAAGCGAGCACATGCCACATATACCTTCGCGGCAGTCATGGTCGAACGCTATCGGCTCACGATGTTCACTAACCAGTTTTTCATTCAACACGTCAATCATTTCCAAGAAGGAACTGTCTGTGGAAATATTGTTCAGTTCGAAAGTCTCGAAACGACCTTTTGCTTTCGGGCCGTTCTGACGCCAGACTTTCACTTTGATATTTATTGTTTTTTCCATAATGCGTTAATAGTTTTTTGTTTGTCTTATGCCTTGTAATTACGTGTCTGTCTTTGTACAAATTCGTAATCCAACGGTTCTTTTATCAATTCAGGCTCCTGGTTTTCTCCCATGTATTTCCAACAGGACACATACGAGAATTTATCATCCTGGCGGAGAGCTTCACCTTCTGCTGTTTGATACTCTTCGCGGAAATGTCCGCCGCACGATTCTTCGCGGTTCAAAGCATCGCGTGCCATAAGTTCGCCTATTTCTATAAAGTCTGCCAAACGAAGCGCTTTTTCCAGTTCCACATTCAGGCCTTCGGCTGACCCCGGAATGTAGACATTGCTCCAGAACTCTTTTTTGATTTCATTGATTTTTGTCAAAGCCGTTTTCAGGCCTTCTGCCGTACGTCCCATACCGACAAAATCCCACATAACAAGCCCTAACTCGCGATGAATGCTGTCTACCGACCGTTTTCCCTGAATTTCCATCAGTTTTTTTATTTTGGCTTCGACTGCTTTTTCTGCATCGACAAACTCTTGCAAATCGGTACTCATGCGCGGAACGGTAATCTGGTCGGCAAGATAATTCTGAATGGTATATGGCAGCACAAAATAACCATCGGCCAGTCCTTGCATCAACGCGGAAGCACCCAAACGGTTCGCGCCATGATCCGAGAAATTGGCCTCACCAATACAGAAAAGGCCTTTTATGCTGGTCTGCAACTCATAATCTACCCAAATACCGCCCATCGTGTAGTGAATTGCCGGGAAAATCATCATCGGATTTTCATACGGATTTTCATCCACGATTTTTTCATACATTTGGAACAAATTGCCGTATTTCGCCGCAACGACATCCTTGCCCAAACGTTTAATGGCATCCGAAAAGTCCAGAAATACGGCCAAGCCGGTTGAATTGACACCGTAACCGGCATCACAACGTTCTTTGGCGGCACGCGAGGCTACATCGCGCGGAACCAAGTTTCCAAACGCAGGATAACGACGTTCCAGATAGTAGTCGCGATCTTCTTCAGGAATATCGCGCCCTTTCAGTTTGCCTGCCTGCAAGGCTTTGGCATCTTCGAGTTTTTTCGGCACCCAGATACGGCCATCGTTACGGAGCGACTCGGACATCAATGTCAGTTTGGACTGGAATGTGCCGTGTACGGGAATACATGTCGGGTGGATTTGCGCGTAAGCCGGATTGGCAAAATAAGCTCCCTTATGATAAACCTGCATTGCCACGGAGCCATTGGAAGCCATCGCATTGGTAGACAGGAAGAAAGCATTGCCATAACCGCCCGTTCCTATCACGACGGCGTGTCCGAAGAAACGCTCTATGCGTCCGGTTACAAGATTACGGGCAATAATGCCGCGTGCACGTCCCTCTACGATGACAACATCCAGCATTTCGTAACGGGAATACATTTTCACCGTTCCCTTGCCAATTTGGCGGCTCAAGGCTGAATACGCACCCAACAACAATTGCTGTCCGGTCTGGCCTTTGGCATAAAACGTACGGGAAACCTGTGCTCCACCAAACGAACGGTTATCGAGCAGACCGCCGTAATCGCGTGCAAAAGGCACTCCCTGAGCGACACACTGGTCTATAATATTGTTGGAAACCTCTGCCAGACGATACACATTTGCTTCACGTGCACGATAGTCGCCTCCCTTTATGGTATCGTAAAACAAGCGATATACGGAATCGCCATCGTTCTGATAGTTTTTAGCGGCATTTATACCTCCCTGAGCGGCAATGGAGTGCGCGCGGCGCGGTGAGTCTTGGATACAGAAATTGAGCACGTTGAATCCCATTTCGGCCAAGGATGCAGCGGCCGAAGCACCGGCCAACCCTGTTCCTACCACAATTACATCCAAGCGACGTTTGTTAGCCGGATTGACCAGTTTTTGATGTGCCTTGTAGTTTGTCCATTTTTCCGCCAACGGCCCTTCGGGTATTTTGGCATCTTTCGGGCTTATTATTTTTTCCGATTTTCCGGAAACAGCTACCTTGCCGGCCGCTTCTTTTGTTTCATCTATGATATTTTGCTTTGCCATAAGATTCTAATTTAAATTAAGTTACACGATTATTTAGTGAAACGACCTTACATTCCGCATGCCGACGAACAGCAGCATGCCAGCGAACAACCGTAATAATATATCACCACTGCGGCAAACATCAAAACGATAAGCGTTGCCAAAATGTACGAAACAACCCGCAGGCGCTTCATCCAGATATCATTGTTCCAACCAAATGTATGCAGTGCGCTCCAGAATCCATGCGTCAAATGGAACCACAATGCACCCAGCCATACTAAGTAAATCAGACTGTACACGGGGCTTGCAAACAATTCGCGTATATAGCCGATGCCATCGGTCGCTCTCGAAACGTCAATATCTGCACCCATCATGTGACGAAGTTCCGTCCATTGCATTTTATACCAAAAATTATAAAGATGCAAACCGATACCCAGCAGAACAATGATGCCAAGTACCAACATGTTTTTCGAAGACCATTCTACCGACGACTGCTTTTTGGTAACTGCATAACGTTCAAAACCACGAGCTCGGTAATTGAGCAAGGTCAGATAAAAGGCATATACAATATGCACAACTACCAAAACCGCCAATCCCATTGTAGCGACAAGGGCATACCAGTTGGCGCCCAAAAATTCGCAAATCATGTTATAGCCTTCCGGCGAAATAATCGCAACCAGATTCATTGTTCCATGAAACAACAGGAACAAAATCAGCGCAACTCCGGAAATAGACATGATTAGCTTTCTTCCGATGGAGGAATCCTTTAACCACATAATTTTTTCTTGATTTGTTAAGTTGATATTATTGTTTGTATGTCCCGTTTTGCAACAGGATTTTTTTTGTTGGCATAACTCAAAATGATGGGCGCAAAATTAGCGATTTTCAATGTAGGCTGCAAATTTAAATACAGAAAAAAATCTTCAATAAAAAAAGTCGGAAAAGTATTTGGCGTATCAAAAAAAACGACTACCTTTGCGGTCTGAAATTTTGAAGATAGTAAAAACAACAAAAACAACAAATTTTATAGTACATTTATGATTGTAGTTCCTGTAAAAGAAGGCGAAAACATTGAAAGGGCCTTGAAGAAGTTCAAACGCAAATTTGAAAAAACCGGTGTTGTAAAAGAGTTGCGCCGCCGTCAGGCGTTTGAAAAGCCTTCTGTTATAAAACGCGAACAAAAAATACACGCTATTTACGTACAAAAATTGCAATTAGGCGAAAAATAGGCCTCGTTTGGCACAAAATACGTTCAGGGTACTTCTTGCAGGAGTGCCCTTTGTTTCTTTTCACGAACGGGTCAGTTCGGCCAGCGATATTTTCCCTTCGTAAATGGCCTTTCCTACGATTACTGCCGGCAATCCCGCTTCGGACAAAACGGAAATATCGTGCAGCGAACCGACTCCCCCGCTCGCTATCAGATAGAGTTCCGGATAGTGCGATAGTATTTTTTTATACAAAGCCACAGCCGCGCCCTGAAGCATACCATCCCGGCTAATGTCCGTACAAATCACCTTTGTGATACCCTGCGCATAATATTGCTCTATGAATGGCAGCAATTCCAGCTGGGTTTCTTCTTGCCAGCCGCTCACGGCAATCTTTTCATCTTTTACATCGGCACCCAGAATAATCCTGTCTGCCCCAAATCTGCGTATCCACGATGCGAAAATTTCCGGAGACTTCACGGCAATACTTCCTCCGGTAACCATTTGGGCACCACATTCAAATGCAATTCGCAGATCGTCATCCGACTTGAGCCCTCCTCCAAAATCAATTGACAAGGTGGTGTGGCCTGCAATGCGTTCCAATGTTTTGTAATTTACGATATGCTGTGCCTTTGCGCCATCCAAGTCTACCAAGTGCAGGCGGCGTATACCGTAATTTTCAAACTCCTTGGCAACCTCAAGCGGGTCTTCGTTATATACGGTTTTGCGGCCATAGTCACCCTGTGACAGCCGGACGCACTTGCCATCAATCAAGTCGATAGCCGGAATAATTTCAATCATAGTGTATTCAAAACATGTATCGTTTTCGGGTATTCAAGTCAAAATCTAAAAAATCCCCCGGATGCTTGATTCGGGGGATTGCCTGTTAGTTTCTTTCCAACACAATGGCAGAGCGTGCGGGCAGATACAGTTTCAGCCATTCTTTTCCCGGAGCAGTATTGGCCGGATCCGGTAAGGTGAAATGCGTCACGCTGTCATCGGCCAGTCCAAAGCCGGCAAATTCCTTTGCATCCGTATTCAATATGGTCTTGTATGCTCCCGGCTGCGCCAAGATACCGTAATCTGTAAAGGATTTCTGTCCGTTCCAATTGAACACGAACACCAGATCGCCCCGCTGGTAAGCCACTACCTGGTCACCTTCATTGTCCCACAACTGCCAAATGGGCAACTCGTTGAATTTTTTCACCGATTTTATCAGCTTAATCATTTTTTCGTCAAAATGCCCCAGTTCGTGGTAATAGAAATTCTCATTGTCGACAAGTTCCCATTGGCGTTTGGCGTATTTGTACGACCAGCCGTTTCCTTCGCGTGGAAAATCAATCCATTCCGGATGTCCAAATTCATTGCCCATAAAGTTCAAGTAGCCTCCGTTGATCGTACTTGCCGTAATCAGCCGGATCATTTTGTGCAGAGCCATGCCTCTGTCTACCATAAATGTATTGTCTCCATGTTGCATGTGCCAATACATTTCCGCATCTATCAGCCTGAATATAATCGTTTTGTCGCCCACCAGCGCTTGGTCGTGACTCTCTGCATAGCTGATGGTTTTTTCATCGGCACGGCGGTTGGTCAATTCCCAAAAGATGTGCCCGGCTTTCCAGTCTTCGTCTTTTATTTCCTTGATATATTTTATCCAGAAATCAGGAATTCCCATGGCCAGCCGATAATCAAAGCCCATACCGCCACCTTTAATTGGATAGGCAAGTCCCGGCATTCCGCTCATTTCTTCGGCAATGGTTATTGCATTTTTATTGACCTCGTGTATCAGTTTGTTGGCCAAGGTCAGATAGCATATCGCGTCGCCATCCTGATTCAGGTTGTAATAACTGCCATAGCCGTTGAAATCTTCGCCGAGCCCGTGGCTGCGATACAGCATGCTTGTTACGCCATCAAAACGGAAACCATCGAATTTGTATTCTTCAAGCCAATATTTGCAATTGGACAACAGGAAATGCAACACTTCGTGTTTGCCATAATTGAAACAGAGCGAGTCCCATGCGGGATGTTCGCGCCGTCCTCCATCATGAAAATACTGATAAGGTGTTCCGTCGAACAATCCCAGACCTTCCACCTGATTTTTTACGGCATGCGAGTGCACCAAGTCCATGATAACCGCCACACCTTGGCTGTGAGCATCGTCTATCAGATGCTTCAGGTCATCCGGAGTTCCGAACCGCGACGATGCGGCAAAGAAACTAGATACATGATACCCGAAAGAACCATAATAAGGATGTTCTTGTATAGCCATGATTTGCAGGCAGTTGTAACCGGCCTTGACGATACGGGGAAGTATATTCCGGCGAAATTCATCGTATGTAGAAACTTTCTCTTCGTTGCTCGACATACCTATATGGCATTCGTAGATCAACAACGGAGATGTGTTCGGCCTGAATTTTTTCACCTTAAACTGATAGGGTTTTTCCGGATGCCAGACTTGTGCTGCAAAGATTTTAGTCTGTTCATCCTGCACAACTCGCTGACACCACGCAGGTATTCGCTCGCCTGCGCCGCCGTTCCATTCTACCCACAGTTTGTATAACTGCCCGTGTTTCAATGCGTTTTGTTCCAGATTTATTTCCCAGTTTCCATTATCAATGGGTTTCAACCTGTATTCTTCCGTTTTTTCCCATGCATTAAAGTCACCTATCAAATAGATGGCAGTTGCATTCGGTGCCCATTCGCGGAATACCCAACCTTTGTCTGTTGCATGCAGTCCGAAATACAAATATCCGGAAGCAAACTCAGACAAATGCTTGTTGTGTCCTACCAAAGCCTTCTCCGTGGCCAACGCATAATGATAACGACCATTGATTGCATCGGCATACGGTTCTAACCAAGGGTCTGACTGAATAAGAGCAAGTTTTTTCATGTTTTTATTTCAACCTTTTTATGTTCCGGGAAGTTCGTTGTCACACCCTCACTTTCACAATAACTTTACGGTACTCTTTTCCGGGAGCGATACCCGGCTGATGGCCATCTTCCGGAAAGAAAATGGCAAACTGACCGGCTTGTACATTCAGTTTCGTGGTCGCTTCGTCGGCAAAGAAGGCTACATCCTTGACTGCATCGTAGGGGGAAGTGACTTGCTGCAAATCCGCTGTTGCTTTCCAGCCCATTGTTTCACATCCGCTGACGGGCAACTGAATGTCTATATAGTCCTGATGCGTTTCCATGCGGCAATCTTCTTCCGCCTTGCCCTTAAAGTCGAGTATGTTAACAAACAAATCGCTGCCATCCAATTCCACTTTGCCGGCCGGCATATTCAACAAATCATGACTTTGCAGGAACTCAAATGCCGCTTTAAATCGCGGGTGACAGTTTTCATAACGGGTTGCGTTTGACAATTGATCAAGTATCATAATTATCAGATTTTATAGTTTCTGGCAAAGATAGGATATTTTGTTGAATTAACGGCCATACAAAATGCTTCCTGAATCGTTATTTCCGGCAGGCCGTCACAGCACGCCTTTCCATTCGTCAACCGTATAGTTCAAAAAATGATTGAATGGTGCCACAATCCGTGCACATTCGACCGCATAATCAACCAGCTGCTCACTTTGGGCGATTGTTTCGGGTATCTCGTGTTCAACCAGATAGTGTTTGTACTTGAACAGTTCGGCATATTCCCATTCTTTCGGAAAGCCGCGCGGCACAACCTTCAGTTTATCAGCTTCCCACAATGCCGGATACATGGACTTAAATGTCGGTTCTTCGGTTATTCCCAAAAACTCCTCGATATTGTCATACATGCTCTGACGGAGCGCCCGGAGCAAATCGGCAGGCGGACACCACACGCCACCGGAAAACGAACACGCATCCGGCTGCAAATGGATATAATAACCGCCATAGTCGCTGTTGCGGCCGCCATTTTTAGCAATGTAACAACCAAAATGCTGTTTGTAAGGCGTTTTGTCCGGCGAGAAGCGAATATCCCTGTAAATCCGAAAGATACATTCCTTGGCCTGCAGATGTCCTATTTCCGGGTCGTAATGCGCTATGCGCCGAATCAGCTCCGTACACAACTGCTCAAAATCCTGACGGCATTGTTCATACCATGCCTTATGTTCCGTGAACCATTCCCGATTATTGTTCAACGACAATTCCCGCAAGAACCGGAGAATATTTATTGCATCCATCGTTTACTATTTTTCTGCAAATATATCTATTTTGCAGCTATTTTTTCTACATACTCATAAAAATGGAACAAATTGTTCGTGTTTTTCGCATAACTTTGACTTTATGGACGAAGTTTTGCAGGGAGTCTTATACTTTTAAATTTTAAAAAAACGGCAATTCCTGACTGTGGAACTGCCGCTTTTCGTAAAAATAAAGTTTGTATCTATGCAACAGGGTTTTTATTTATACCTCCGATAGCATAGATGTTTGTTTCGGATAACATCTTTTCCGTTTCACAGGCTATTTTCTCGTTTTCAATCCGTTCTTCTATGGCGCGGGTGTCTTTGTTGTACTGTACTTGAAGGCCGAGCCATTCCGTTGCGGGTATGCCAAGGGCCTTTTCAAGCCTTTCTGCCATTTCTACCGTAACACAAGGCTTCGCCTTGAATACCCTGCTTAAATTGGACTGGGCTATCCCCATGCGTGAGGCCAGCTCTTTTTTCGTCATACCCCGTGCATTTATCTCGTCCATTACTATGTCATACGGATGCGTTGCCATAAACGGGGTCATGTTGTCAATTCTATTTGTCGCCATAATGCTCGCTTATTTCTATCAGTTTTATTCTAATTCCACCTTCATATTCTTCAAATATAAGCCTGTATTTCGACTTGTAGCCAATCCTGACGCTGCTAAATCCCGAAAGATTGTATTTCAGTTGTTCGTAATTCAGGCTTGCATACATACCAAGAA
>CAYUYS010000073.1:0-5855 GCA_964449415.1 uncultured Paludibacteraceae bacterium
CCGGCGGAGAAGCTGAGGTTCGGGCCGGTGGTTTGGGTGGTGCCGTCGGTATGGGTGAGGGTGGTGCGGAGGGTGTGGAAGAGGTCGATGTCCGCACCGAGTGCGAAGCCTTTGCCCAGGGGGCGGGAGAAGGTTGCGCCGTAGTAGAGCAGGCGGGGTTGGGAGAGGGTTGCGCCTTCGTGCCGGGTGGAGAGGGAGCCGAAGAAGGGGTTGCCGAACAGGGAGATGAAGCGGTGGCTTTGGAAGTATCCGGCCTTGAGGCTGAAGGGGGTGAGTTGGGCCGAGAGGCGTGCGTGCAGGGCATAGCCTTGGTCGAAGGGCCAGAGGGTGCCGGCCTGCTGCCAGTGGAGGGTGCAGTGGGCTTCGGCCGTTATGTGTTGGAGCCATCGGGTGTGGGTGTTCCACACGGCTGCGAGGCCCGTGGCCCCGTTGAGCAGGGTTTGGACGGAGTTGGTGTAGATGGTGTCTATTTCGCCGCCGCGGTGCTGTGCCAGCACTTGGAGGGGCAGGTAGAGGTGGACGGGTGCGTCGGGGGCGTTGAGGCGGAAGCGGGCCGAGAGGCCTATGGTGAACACCTCTTGGTGTGTGTCTTCCCGGAAGATAAAGCTTTGCCAGTTGCCCCAGATGTCGAGGGTGAGGTGCTTCCAGCCGAAGAGGAGCTGCAGCCCGGTTTCGGGGTCGCAGGTCAGGTTGAGTTCCGGGTTGTAGAGCGGTTCTATCAGTTGGTGGTTTGCGCCGCCGTAGAGGTTGCCCATCACGAGGGTGAGGTGGTCCGACAGGTCCGCTTGCGCTCGGAAGAAGGGCAGGATGTGGCTGCCTTGCTGGTACTGGTCGCCTTTCCACGCGGCTATGTCGGTGTATGCGACGGCCGGGTACTTGTTTGCTCCGTGGTAGAGGAGGAAGTGTCCGCCCAGTTCCACTTTGAGGTTTTTGAGCGGTTGGTAGGTCAGTTTGGGTTGCACCCAGAGGCCGGGCAGGGTATAGCCCTTTTGGTAGTCGCCTTGGTATTCGTTGTTTTTGGCGAAGTTGAGGTTGTCCAGCTCGAAGGCTAATTGGCCCGTCCGGGTGGTGTCTAATCGGTAGGGAGTTTGGTAGACGAGTTCGGCTATTTGTCCCCCGCTGTGTTGGGGGATGTTCAGGCAGAGTGCGAGGCAGAGGATGCAGGGTAGGCGTTGGGGCATGTGTGGTGGTATTGGTGTGTGTGTTTTTGGAGAAAAGCCGATACGGAGCAGTTTCCATACCGGCTTTTGGGTGATGGGTTTCTTGGGGTTGTGTTACACCACGCCGGAGAAGCCCATGAAGGCCATGGCCAGCAGTCCGGCCACGATGAGCGCAATGGGTGTTCCTTCCAATCCTTTGGGGATGTCGGAGAAGCGCAGTTGCTCCCGTATGCCTGCGAACAGCACTAAGGCGAGGCCGAATCCGACGGCTGTGGCTATGGCGAACACCACGCCCGCCAGCAGGTTGGGTTCCAGACCTTCCGGCAACGTATAGGTGCCATCGGCCACGAGGATAGCCACACCCAGTATGCAGCAGTTGGTCGTGATCAGCGGCAGGAACACGCCCAGTGCCTGGTAGAGGGATGGGGAGATCTTTTTGAGGATGATCTCCACGAGTTGCACCAAGGCAGCTATAACCAGGATGAAGACCAGGGTTTGCAGGTATTGGATGCCGCATACCTCAAGCACGTACTTTTGGAGCAGGTAAGTGATGATGGTGGATAGGGTGAGTACGAAGGTAACGGCCGCACTCATCCCCAGTGCTGTGTCTATCTTTTTGGATACGCCGATGAAGGGGCATATTCCCAGGAACTGTGAGAGCACTATGTTGTTTACCAGTACGGCACTTACTATGATCAATAAATAAGCCATGTTATGATTGTTTTATAGGTTCATGAATAGGTTATGCCTTGCGTAGTTTGTTGACGATGGCTATCAGGTAGCCCAGTGCGATGAACGCTCCCGGTGCCAGCACAAAGACGAGTGCGCCGTAGTTTTCCGGGAAGATGTTCAGGGAGAATACTTTGCCTGTGCCGAGCAGTTCGCGGAGGGCGCCCAGCAGTGTCAGTGCCAGTGTGAATCCGAGTCCTATTCCCACCCCGTCGAGAGTGGAGTGCCAGGCGTTGTTCTTGGCGGCGAAGGCTTCGGCTCTTCCCAGCACGATGCAGTTTACTACAATCAGTGGGATAAACAGTCCCAGTGTTTCGTAAATAGCCGGCACGTAGGCTTCCATGCACATTTGCAGCACCGACACGAAGGCTGCTATCACCACCACATAGGCAGGGATGCGCACCTTGTCGGGTATCAGGTTCTTGATGAGTGAGATAACCAGGTTCGAGCATATCAGCACGAAGGTTGTGGCCAGTCCCATGCTCATTCCGTTTATGGCTGAGGAGGTTGTTCCCAGTGTGGGGCACATACCCAGCAGCAACACAAAGGTGGGGTTTTCGGTAATCAGTCCGTTCAGTATGATTTTCAGGCTCTTCATATCTTATTCGTTTAATGCGTTAGTACTGTTGTCGGTGGCCGCTTCCTGCGGGGTGTTGTCGGGTGCGGGGGCGGTGTTAGCGGCGGGTGCCGGGCTGTCGGTGGTTGGTTGCGGGCTGTCGCCGGGTGCGCTGCTTGCCTCCTGCGGGGTGTTGTCTTCGGCAGCGGGTGCCGGCGTGGCGGCAGCCCTGCGGGGTGCAGCACCGCTCACCGCCTTCACACTGTCCTTAGCAGCGGATGCCGGGGTAGTGGCGGTTGTGCGGGGAGCGTCGCTCTTCGGCTTTTTGGCTACTTTTACGGTATCTTTGGCGGCGGTTGCCGGGCTGTTGTCAGCCTCGTGTTGGGTAGCGCCGCTCACCACATCCACCGTAGGTGCGCCGCTGTTGGCCGCGAAGGCGTTGTAGGCCAAGTTCACGGCCGTCAGGAAGGCCCGCGAGCTGATGGTTGCGGCTGTGATGGCGTCCACTTCGCCGCCGTCCTTGTCTACGGTCAGGTTGTTCTTTTGCGGGTGTTTGCCTTTGATGTTCTGGTTGTTCTTGTCCGTTTTGAACCACTCGTCCATCTTCGTGCCGAGCCCCGGGGTTTCCGTTTGCTGCAGGATGGCATAGTCGATGATGTTGCCTTCCTTGTCAAAGCCCACCATGATTTTGACCTTGCCGCCAAAGCCATTCGTTTCCGACTCTACTGCGGCCCCTACAAAGGCGTTGCCCCGATAGGCCTTGTGTACAGTCAGGCCGTCTACGGTTTCGTCTTCCAAGCGGTCGAAGTCGTTCAGCACCTGTTTGATGGCCTCCTGTTGCTTGGCCATTTTGGCTATCGCTATGGGTTCTTCCGTTACCGTGTACACCGCTCCCAGTATGCCGGCTGCTATCAGTGAGATGAGCGTGAGCACCAGCACCATGTTCTTAAAGTTCGATTCCAGTTTCATATCTTTGTCTCCTTTCCTTTCGTTTTGTTTTCGCCGAAACGTCTCGGGCGGATATAGGTGTCCAGCAGTGGCGTCACCGCGTTCATAATCAGGATGGCAAAGGACATCCCTTCCGGATAAGACCCCCACACGCGGATAACGACCGTGATGATGCCGATGCCCACGCCGTAAACGAGTTGCCCTACCGGTGTCATGGGGGAGGTTACGTAGTCTGTTGCCATAAAGATGGAGCCCAACAGCAGTCCACCGGTAAGCAGGTGCATCAGCGGGTGCATGCTCATGGTCGGGTCTATCAGCCAGATGATGCCGGTGAACACAAACACCGTGGCCAGTATGCTGACGGGTATGTGCCAGGTGATGGTGCGTGTACAAATCAGGTAAATGCCGCCCAGCAGCAGTGCCGCAGCCGACACTTCACCCAACGAGCCGCCCATGTTGCCGATAAACATGTCCAACAGTTGCGGCATGGCTTCCACTTTTGCCTTGATTAGCGAGAGCGGTGTGGCGGCGGTTTCCGCATCTAAGTATTGCGTGTTCCACGCTATCGGGCGCGGCCAAGTGGTCATGGCGGCGGGGAAGGAGATAAGCAGGAACACACGGCCCACCAGCGCCGGGTTGAAGGGGTTTTGTCCCAGTCCGCCGAACGACATTTTGCCTATGCCGATGGCAACCAGCGCGCCTATCACCACCATCCATGCGGGCAGGTTGGAGGGCAGGTTAAAGCCCAGCAGCAGGCCGGTGAGGACGGCGGAGTAGTCGTCTACGGTTGGTTTTTGTTTGAGTAAGAACCGTTGGATCAGGTATTCGAACAGCACGCAGGCTACTATAGCTGTCAGGCTGACAACGAACGCACCCACACCGAAGTAGAACAACGAAACTAAATAGGCCGGGATGAGGGCGTATATGACGTTCAGCATGTTTTTCTTGGCCGAATCGCCGCTGTGTACGTGCGGAGATGGCGAAACAATCAGTTTATTCATATATTTCCTTGGTTTTCAAAGTTATTTTTTCATGTTTCGTGCACGGATTATGCCGCCCACTTTGTTTTTTCCCATGCGGATGTAGTCGAGCAGTGGCAGGTTTCTGGGGCAGGTAAACTGGCAGCTGCCGCACTCGATACAGTCCATGACGTTGTGTTTTTCCGCTTCGTCCCATATACCCTTTTTGGACAGTCTTGACAGCAGGTAGGGTTCTATTCCCATCGGGCAAACGGAAACACATTTGGCGCAACGTATGCAGTGTTGGGGTTCTTGTCGCGTTGATTCGGCTTCCGGCATGAGCAGCAGGCCCGATATGCGCTTGTTGGCCGGCATGTCCGTGCTGCTCATGGCGCGTCCCATCATGGGGCCTCCGGCAATGATCTTGCCGGTATCGTCGGGAACGCCTCCGGCCATGGCGAGCACATCGTTGAGCGGTGTGCCGAAGCGAACCCGGAAGTTGCCGGGCCGGCTCACGCTTTTTCCCGTAACGGTAATGACGCGGTCAATCAGCGGCCTGTTTTTCTGCACGGCCTGGTAAACGGCATATACGGTGGCTACGTTTTGCACGACGGCACCGACTTCAATGGGCAGCGCGCCGCTCGGCACCTGGCGACCGAT
Source organism: uncultured Paludibacteraceae bacterium (assembly GCA_964449415.1). Lineage (GTDB taxonomy): Bacteria > Bacteroidota > Bacteroidia > Bacteroidales > Paludibacteraceae > CALUNA01. The sequence continues at coordinate 5,013 of CAYUYS010000073.1, forward strand.
ACAGGCATCAATCAACTGCTTTTCGCCGCCTTGCGGATATTTCAGTTTGAGTGGTTGCACCTCAATGCCCATTTGGCGCGAAGCGATTCTCTGCATCAGTTCAATGGCGTCGGGTTTGTTGTTTTCTATGCCGACAATGGCGCGTTGTATTTTCAGTGCTTTCATCAGTATGGTGATGCCGACCACGATTTCTTCCGCATGTTCCATTATCAACTGGTGGTCGCAGGTCAGGTAGGGTTCGCACTCTGCGGCGTTTACAATCAGCACTTCGGCCACTTTGCCCGGGGGCGGTGTCAGTTTTACCTGTGTCGGGAAGCAGGCTCCTCCCAGTCCGACAATGCCTGCGTCGGCAATTTTCTTTACGATTTCTTCGGGTTTGTGTGGGCAGATGGTCTGAAGTTGTTTGCTGCGGTCTATTTCGGGCAGCCATTCATCGCCTTCTACGTCAATAAAGATAGCGGGCATTTTCATTCCCCAGCCGTCGATGGCCGTATCGATTTTGGTTACTTTGCCGGAAACCGGCGAGTGCACGTTGGCCGACACGAATCCGCCGGCCTTGGCGATCAGTTGTCCGACTTTCACTTCCGCGCCTTTTTCCACCACGGGAACTGCAGGCGCGCCCAAGTGTTGCGAAAGCGGGATGATTGCCTGCTTGGGCAGCGGAACTACTTGGATTTTTTGTCCGGCCGATAGTTTGTTTTCTTTCGGATGGACACCACCTATTTTAAATGTTTTCATCTTAGAAGTTTATTTAGTCTGTTTGGATTATGCTTGTTGATTGTCTGTTTGCTCCGGAGCGGTATTTTTCGTGTTTGCCTCTGCTGTTTCTGCCTTTACCGATTC
>CAYUYS010000073.1:5955-8919 GCA_964449415.1 uncultured Paludibacteraceae bacterium
GCGCCTGTCGGGCAAACGGCTACGCACTTGCGGCACAAGCGGCATTTGGTAAAGTCGATGTAGGCCAGGTTGTTTTCCACCGTGATGGCACCAAACTGGCATTCCTTGGCACATTTGCTGCAACCGATACAAGCAGCCGTACAAGCTTTGCGCGCCGTGGCACCTTTGTCTTTGTTTACGCAGCTGACGAATATGCGGCGTGATTTCGGCCCTTTTTTGCGCAGTTCGATAACGTTTTTCGGGCAAGCCTTTACACACGCGCCGCATGCCGTACATTTTTCGTCGTCCACTTCGGGCAGCAGGGTGTCCGGATGGATGCCGATAGCGCCAAACTGGCACGCGGCCACGCAATCGCCGTAGCCGAGGCAACCGAACGAGCAGCCCGTTTCTCCTCCGTAAAGATTGGCAACGATTTGGCAGGAAGATGCGCCGTTGTAGCGGTTGTTTCGCGGGCGGTTGGCACACGAGCCGTTGCAACGCACCACAGCCACCATGGGGTCGGCGGTGGCAACGGCAAGGCCGAGAATATCGGCCACCTTCTCCATTATGGGCGCACCGCCGACGGGACAAAGCAGTCCGCTCATGCTTTCCGCCTTCACGCATCCTTCGGCAAATCCTCTGCAACCGGGAAATCCGCAGCCGCCGCAGTTGGCACCCGGAAGCACAGCCTCCACTTCATCGATGCGCGGATCTTCATACACTTTGAATTTTTGGGCAACAAAAAACAGGATAACGGCCGACAGGCCACCAATTACACCCAAAGTAATTAACGATACAACGATTAAATTCATGTTTTTATAGAAATAGATAGAAAATTGGTTTGTTATACGGTTTGGAATATCATTCGTGTGTCAAGGTGTTTTTTCTGGCATAAAATACAAATTCCTTTTTCAGTTTGTCCTTGAAAAGGGACAGAACAACGTAATAAGGCACCAAAACAGCCAATGCGGCAGTGCCCGTGACTGTTTCCTTGTCGGTAAACAGGCCGGTTAAAGCCAGTGTGATGAATATCAGCAGAAAGGGAATGACAAAAGCAAGCAACACAGCTTTGATGCCCAATTTCTGTTGGGCATATACCGTGACGCTGTCGCCTACCCGGACGGGTTCTGTGGCTTGTGCATCAATGATTTTTTCCGTCTTGTCGGCAGCCATGCACGCGCCTTGGGCGTGACAACCGGCACATGCTGCGCTCTGGACAATCAGTACTCGCACTGCATCTCCGGAAATATGCTGTATAATTCCTTCGTGTTCAATCAGATTTTCTTGTTTTGCCATCTCGACTTTACAAATCCGCTGCAAAAGTACATAAATAATTTAATCTGTCCAATAACAAATTAGGGCCTTGCTGCATTTTAAATGATGCGGTTGCCAGCCCAAAATTTGCTGTTTCTTAGCGAAAAATCATTACCTTTGCGGCGAACCTGACACGGATTTTTATGTACCAGATAGGACAATACGCTCCCGATGATGATATGAGCAGCCTGATATGCGAAAACTATCAGATGCTTTTGGTGGTGCATCGCTTTGGCATTTCGCTTGGTTTTGGCGATAAGTCTATCGACGATGTATGCAAGGAAAATCGTGTGGATACCCGCACGTTTTTGAATGTAGTCAACTTGCTGGTAGGCAATTGCATTGAACTGAAAGATGTGGAACTGGCCGTGTCGTTGCCTGCCATTGTCGGATATTTGCGCAATTCGCACAGGTATTTTCTGGATTTTCGGCTTCCGCAGATCCGCACGAAATTATTGGATGCTTTTGGCGGCAACGATGGACTGACGGTGGCCATTGTCAAGTATTACGATGAGTATTCGGCCGAAGTGCATAAACACATGATGCACGAAGAACAGGTTGTTTTTCCGTATATAGCCAATTTGCTGGAAGGCAGGCAGGCTTCCGATTATGATATTGATACTTTCAGCCACCATCACGACAACGTGGAAAGCAAGTTGCTCGAACTGAAGAATATCATTATAAAATATTGTCCGACCCAAGGCAGCAATGAACTGAACAGCGTGTTATTCGATCTCTTTTCTTGTTCGGAAGATTTGGCTTCGCACAACAAGATAGAAGACAAACTGCTGATTCCTATGGTTCGCAAGTTGGAAACGCAAATTTGAAGTGTATGAACGAGCCATCCACACATAATGATTTTGCAAACTTCCACAGCCGGCACAAGCGGATGCATGTAGTCGTTGCCGAACCGTCGGATATTATCCGGAACGGCTTGGTGCATATCCTCAAGCAAATGACCGACTTGCCCATTGATGTAGGTGAAATAACCGATATTCCGACCATAGTGAGCCAATTGGAGAAATACCATCCGGACATTCTGATTGTCAATCCGATGCATTTGGGCGTATTCAGTATCATGGATTTGAAGGGAAAGCTGAATAATGGTTTGTTCAGCTTGGTTGCGTTGCAGAACATGCTGACCAGCGAGGCTGTCCTGAAAAATTACGATGCGGTAATTTCCATTTACGATACGGCCGGAACCATAAAGGCCAAACTGCTTGAGTTGCTGAACATAAACCGGCAGGAAGAGGAAAAGAAAGAACTGAGCGACCGCGAGAAAGAAGTTATTGTATGTATCGTGAAAGGAATGTCGAACAAACAGATAGCCGATGCCTTGTGTTTGTCGACCTATACGGTGATGACCCATCGCCGGAATATCGTGAACAAGCTGCAGATTCACAGCTCTTCCGGCCTGACCATTTATGCCATAGTGAACAAATTAGTAACCATTGACGAAATAAAGGACACGATCTATTCGGAAGAATAATACTTATTTGTAAGTAGTTACCCTGCTGTATTTTCACGGATTTTAGTGATTGCGCGGCGACCTTTGCTGCATTACCTTTGCAACCGTAATACTTAAAACATTTAGTCGAGACTTAACAACAACGTTAAAGATTTTTTTGTGAGCCACGAAAGCCTCCGAAGTGATTTCGGAGGTTTTTGTTT
>CAYUYS010000074.1:0-8914 GCA_964449415.1 uncultured Paludibacteraceae bacterium
ATCCGCATATATTGTTTGTTTCGCATTTTTATGTACCTTTGCAGGCCTTTTGAACGGAAAACAACTACCCAAAGCCGGTCGGTTGGCCTCTTATAGCGATTATGGAATATAATTTTAAGGAAATTGAACGCAAATGGCAGCGTTATTGGACAGAGAATGCCATCTACAAAGTGTCGGTCGATGCCGAAAAGCCCAAGTATTATGTCTTGGATATGTTCCCTTACCCCTCGGGTGCGGGGCTGCATGTCGGGCATCCGCTGGGCTACATTGCCTCGGATATTTTCAGCCGCTACAAACGCTTGCAGGGCTTCAATGTGCTGCATCCCATGGGCTATGATGCGTACGGCCTGCCGGCAGAGCAGTATGCCATACAGACCGGCCGCCATCCGGCCATCACCACCGAAAAAAACATAGACCGCTACCGGGAGCAGATGGACAAAATAGGCTTCTGCTACGATTGGAGCCGCGAAATACGCACCTGCGACCCGGATTATTACAAATGGACGCAATGGGCCTTCCAACAAATGTTTGACCATTGGTATTGCCTTTACGCCAATGCGGCGCGGCCCATCTCGCTGTTAGTGGATATATTCAACGAACAGGGCAACGCCAAAGTGCGTGCCGCGGCCTCCGAAGTGCCGGTGTTCACTGCCGACGAGTGGAAAAGCTGGGATGAGAAAAAGCAGCAGGAAGTGTTGATGAACTACCGCATTGCCTACTTGGCCGACACGAAGGTGAATTTCTGTCAGGCCTTGGGTTGCGTGCTGGCCAACGATGAGGTCAGCAACGGGCTTTCCATACGGGGCGGACACCCGGTGGAGCAGCGCGTGATGCGCCAATGGAACCTGCGCGTGTCGGCATACGCGCAACGCTTGTTGGACGGCTTGGACACCATAGACTGGACGGAGTCGCTGAAGGAAACGCAGAAAAACTGGATAGGGCGCAGCGAAGGGGCCGAAATGACCTTCCGCATCAAGGATTCCGACATGAGCATGCTCATTTTCACGACCCGTGCCGACACGACCTTTGGCGTAACCTTCATGGTGTTGGCGCCGGAGAGCGAGTACGTGGACAAAGTGACGACACCCGACCGGCGCGCCGACGTGGATGCCTACTTGGATGCCGTGAAACGCCGCACGGAGCGCGAGCGCATTTCCGACCGAAAGATTACCGGCGTTTTTACCGGCTCGTATGCCATCAATCCCTTCAACGGAGACGAAATTCCCGTTTGGATTTCCGATTATGTGCTGGCCGGATACGGGACGGGGGCCATTATGGCCGTGCCGGCGCACGACAGCCGCGACTATGCTTTTGCCAAGCATTTCGGCCTGCCGATTGTGCCGCTGATAGAGGGTTGTGATGTGAGCACGGAAAGTTACGATGCCAAGGAAGGCATCCTGACGAACTCCGGCTTCTTGAACGGCCTGACCGTCAAGGAGGCCATAGCCGCCGCCAAGAAGTACATTGAGGAAAAAGGCATAGGGCGGGTCAAGGTCAACTACCGCCTGCGCGACGCTATTTTCAGCCGCCAGCGCTATTGGGGCGAACCCTTCCCCGTGTATTACAAGAACGACATGCCCTACATGATTCCGTTCGACAAACTGCCGTTGGAGTTGCCGGACATTGACAAGTTTCTGCCGACGGAGAGCGGCGAGCCGCCGCTCGGTCATGCCCGGTGTTGGGCGTGGGACGAAGCGCATCAGTGCTTGGCCCGCACGGCCGCCATCGACCACCAAACTATCTTCCCGCTGGAATTGTGCACCATGCCCGGCTTTGCCGGATCGAGTGCCTACTATTTGCGCTACATGGACCCTGACAACAAGGAAGCCTTGGTCAGCAAGGAGGCAGACGACTACTGGCAGCAGGTGGATTTGTATCTCGGGGGTTCGGAACACGCCACCGGGCACTTGATTTACAGCCGCTTCTGGAACAAGTTCCTGTTCGATCTGGGTGTGGTTTGCAAGGATGAACCCTTCCGGAAATTGATTAACCAAGGCATGATTCAGGGGCGTTCCAATTTTGTGTATCGGATAGTCGGCACGAACAAATTCGTTTCCTACAACCTGAAAGACCGGTATGAAACGCAGCAGATACACGTAGACGTGAACAAGGTCAGCAACGATGTGTTGGATATAGAGGCCTTCCGGGCGTGGATGCCGGAGTATAAGGATGCCGAGTTTATCTTGGAAGATGGCAAGTACATTTGCGGTTGGGCGGTGGAAAAAATGTCCAAGTCCATGTTCAATGTGGTTAATCCGGATGACATTGTGGAACGTTACGGTGCGGACACCTTGCGTTTGTACGAAATGTTCCTGGGGCCGTTAGAGCAGTCCAAACCCTGGGACACCAACGGCATAGATGGTGTGCATCGTTTCCTGAAAAAGATGTGGGGGCTGTTCTTTGCCGGCAATGCATTTGCCGTTTCGGCCGATGCGCCTACGGCAGGCGAGCTGAAGACCTTGCACAAAACCATTAAGAAGATTACGTTCGACATAGAGCATTTCTCGTTCAACACATCGGTTTCGGCGTTTATGATTTGCGTGAATGAGTTGACCGCGCAGAAATGCAACAAAAGAGCCATTCTGGAGCCTTTGGTGGTTCTGCTTGCGCCCTTTGCCCCGCATATTGCCGAAGAATTGTGGCATTTGCTGGGACACCAAACAACCGTTTGCGATGCTTCCTTCCCGGTTTGCAACGAGCAATATCTGGCCGAATCGCTTGTGAAATACCCGGTTTCGTTCAACGGAAAGGTGCGTTTCACGCTGGAACTGCCGGCAGACATGCCGAAAGAGGAAGTCGGACAAGCGGCATTGGCCGGCGAACAGGCCGCCAAATACATGAAAGGGAACGCTCCCAAGAAGATCATTGTAGTTCCGGGTAAAATAATCAATATTGTGCTTTGATATGTCCGGCGGTTTGGTAAAACATTGGCAGACAATTCGTGAATACATCATGATAGCCTTGGGCCTGCTGCTTTATGCGGCGGCCTGGAAGGGTTTGTTGCTACCGCATCAGATTGTGGGCGGCGGAGCAACCGGTATCGGTGCCTTGGTGTATTTTGCCGCAGGTGTTCCTATCTCAGTCACCTATTTCCTGATTAATCTGGTGCTGTTAGTTGTGGCCATCAAGTCCATAGGGTTGAGTTTTAGCCTGCGCACCATTTATGGTGTGGCCGTCCTGACGGTCTATCTGGCTGTTTTGCCGGAAGCCTCCGTCGGGACTTTCGTCGGCGAGAATGACAATTTCATGGCTTGTGTCATCGGCGGCATCATGTGGGGCATCGGCGTAGGCATAGTCTTTATCAACAACGGCAGCTCCGGCGGAACCGATATTATAGCCAAAGTCGTGAATAAATACCGCAACATCACCTTGGGGCGCATGTTGCTGTATTGCGATGTGATTATTATAAGTTCGTCGTACTTTCTGGAGAACGGAAGCCTTGAAAAAATCGTCTACGGTATTTGTGCCATGGTCATCGCCACCTTTTCGGTGGATATGGTTGTTAACGGTGTGCGTCAGTCGGTGCAGTTCTTCATATTCTCCCAAAAGTACGACCAGATTGCGGATGCCATTAACAAGGAAGTGCACCGCGGCGTAACCATTGTGGACGGTATAGGCTGGTATTCCAAACAGCCGGTCAAGATGATGACCGTGCTGGCCCGCAAGAACGAATCTGTAAAAATATTCCGCATTGTCAAAAACATTGATCCCAACGCGTTCGTTTCGCAGAGTTCGGCCATAGGCGTATACGGAGAGGGTTTTGATGTTATGAAAACCAAATGACTTTGGCGGCAAACTCCTAAATATATATAACAAATTTGAGTCGTTACTGAAAAACAATTACTTTTGTCGGGTCAATACCTCAATTTATCATGAAGTCTAAGTTGTTCTTATTTGTTTTTTCGTGTGTGTGTTGCCTCACGCTGACTACTTGCGAGCAAGACGAGTGGGCAGATTGGCGCATACAGAACCAAATCTGGCTTGAGCAGAACAAGACCCAAGAAGGCGTGCAGGTAACTTATACCGGTTTGCAATACAAGATTGTTGCCAGTCCGTCGCCGGCAGAACGCAAACCCAATTCCTCCAGCTATATCAGTGCAAATTACAAGGGAACACTGATAGACGGAACGCCTTTTGACCCTACCGACGATGAAATTTCTACCTATTACGGCTATTTGTCTTATGCCATAGCCGGCTGGACGGAGGGCATACAGAAAATGCATGTGCACGACACCTACATATTCTATATCCCTTACGACTTGGCTTACGGTGCGGATGGCAGCGGAACGGAAGGAAGCAGCGGTTTCATACCCCCGTATTCGACCTTGATTTTTGAAGTTACGCTCACAGGAGCAAATAACTGACAATGTATGGAACAGTATAAAAACATGGCCTTTGCCCGTTGTGGAAACAGCGGGCTTTTTTTCCCGAAAATTGCGCTTGGCTTGTGGCATAATTTCGGCGATGTGGATGATCCCGAAGAGGCTTCGAAAATGTTGTCATACGCCTTCGACCAGGGCATTACGCATTTCGATTTGGCGAATAATTACGGTACGCCCGCCGGCAGTGCAGAACGTAATTTCGGCAAGTTGCTGGCCACCCGCTTTGCCGCTCATCGCGACGAGATGCTGATTTCCACCAAAGCAGGGCATGATATGTGGGAAGGGCCCTACGGCACATGGGGAAGTCGCAAACATCTGATAGCTAGTATTGACCGGAGCCTTTCCCGTATGGGATTGGAGTATGTGGATATTTTCTACTCGCATCGTTACGACCCCGAAACACCGCTTGAAGAAACCATGGGCGCGCTGTCGGATATTGTCCGAAGCGGCAAGGCGCTTTACGTGGGCCTGTCGAAATATCCGGCCGACAAATTGCAGCAGGCCATCGACTTGCTGAAACAGGCGGGTACGCCGTGCCTCGTGTATCAGGACAGGTATAACATTTTCGCTCCCCGGGCGGAAGAAACCGTGTTTCCCGTAGTTCGTAAAAATCGTATTGGTTTTGTGGCCTTCTCGCCTTTGGCACAAGGTTTATTGTCTGACAAGTATTTGCAGGGCATTCCGGAAAACTCGCGGGCCGCACAGGCACACGGATTCCTGAAACGCGAAGCCATCACGCCGGATATGCGGGCACGCATTGCGCAATTGAACGACATGGCTGCTTCGCGTCGTCAGACTTTGGCACAAATGGCACTTGCCTGGTGTTTGTGCCGGCCGGAACTGACTTCGGTGATTATCGGCGCAAGTTCGCTGAAACAATTGCAGGACAATTTGCAGAGTGTGCGTAACACGGCATTCTCGGCCGATGAACTGGATGCCATAAAACAGCTTTGCCCATGATGATTGGCCTGAAAAAACAACTTTTGTCGGCAGCTGTGTTTTTGTTGGCAGCTTGTAATCAGAACAACCTGTCGCCTATTCCGGACTATACGGTCAACCTGCAATTGAACCTCAACACGGAATACGCTACCTTCACGTCTCCTTGCCAATACCTGACATTTACCGAGCGACATTTGGAAACGGACCGCATCGGCTATGGCGGCATTTTGGTGTATATTGGTTTTGACAGTCAGTATTATGCTTTTGATCTGGCTTGCCCCTATGAATGCGAGCCCACGGTGCGGGTGGTGCCCAACGATCTCGGTGAGGCTGCATGCGAAAGTTGCGGCGAGGTCTACGATGTTTCCTACGGTTATGGCCTGCCCAAAAACGGTATATGCCGTTATTCGCTGAAATCTTACAAAGTGCGCAATTCGCGCAATATCCTGTACATAACCTTGAAGTAGAGGTCTTGGCGGCAGTTCTTCCCTGTTTCCCGGATATATTTTTCCCGAATATCCGTGTCATTTTTCGCTGTCCTGTGTATCGTCGGGTAACATGTTGGCAATGTTGCTGCTTTTGGGTGGCGTGCTTCTCTTTTCCCGATTTCCGCCGCCGAATTTCCAGCGCACCAAGCAACGCACGGTGGTAGTGCGGTTGCCCTCAATGGTTTCGTAGGACGTGCCGACGCTTTCTCGTCCGTCGGCATACACGGTTTGGCCTACTTTGAACCAAAAGCACAGTTGGTTGCTCAGTTCGTATTTCAGGTTCAGGTAGTAGCGTGCGCCGCGGCCATAGTACATAGGGATGGAAAAGGCATACAGAATGTCTTTTTCGTAACTGTAAATGCGGTTGTTGTATGCAGGCGCATCGAATACCTGGAAGCGCAGGTCGATGGTTAGCGGTGCGTTGGCAAACCGGTAGCTGACATCCTGCAGGGCCATAATGCCGAAGGTGGGGCTGTCGGTGGCGTTGGCGGAAAGGTTGCCTTCCACAATATTCTTGAATGTCAGGCGGTTTTCACCGTAAGTGAGGTAATAGCGCACGGAAGCCTTGTCGACCGGAACAATGGTGGCTAGGTTGGTGTTTGCACTGCTCAGGTTGCTGCTTTTGCGTTCCCACTTCAGTTGCCAGTACATGCTGATGGTGCGTGTGGCGGAGAAATCGGCGCGCAACAGATAGTCGAATCCGTCGCTGGGCGCATCCGTGCCGTATTTCGTAAACATAAAACGGAATCCGTCGGCGTAGGCGGAAAATTTCCATCGTCGGAACGCGTATATTTCCGTGCCGAGATATACGCCTTGTTCGTTGTTGGTGCGCGAGTTTTCGCCAAAGGCGGTGGCGAACAGGTTGTCGAATTTCGGCGAATAATAACGATGTAGCATGACCAATCCCACGGTGGAAACCGGCGTGTAAGATAGTCCGTTCAGGGTGGCAATGCCTTGCGTGCTGCTTATGGCGGTTTCGCCGAAAATGGTGAGCCGGTTGATGCGGAAGCGGTAGTCTGTCCCGGCCACAAACAGCCTTGTCCCGCTGAAATAGAGCGCATTGTAAGTATTCGGATCGGGCACGAGCGTATCGCTGAACAGCGTGCATATCGCAGTCAGGCCTATGTGGAAATGTTTGCGGTCTATGCCGGCATTGCATCCGATTACTTGTTGGTTCACGTTGTGTTTTTTGGCCCGTTCGGTTTCGGTGCGGTGCAGTCCGGTCTTGGTGATGCTGCTGAATTTGCCGTCGGTTACGTCGGCATCGATGTTTTTGTTGGAATAGAAGACGCTTATGTCGGTTGGGCCGAGGCGGATGGTGGCACCTGCCCCGCGGAAAAAGTTGTATTCGTCGGTCGAGCTGAATTTTTTCAGGCCGCTGTTGCGCGGTGTCACGTTGAGCACGTAGGCCGATTTCCCGAATCCGAATTCGGAGCGCACCACCAGCCCGAGGCCGAAGTTGGCGCGGTAGTCGCCGGCCACAATGGTTTTGAATTTCCAAATATCGTTCAGTTGCAGGAACGCAGAATAGAAGTCGTAGCCTTTGTTGTAATCTCCCCAGAATTGCTCGCCGGCATCTTTTTCGGCCGAAAAGCCAAATTGTACGCGGTTTGCGTAGTTGAAACGGTAGCGCAGGGATGTGTAAAACGGGTCGCCGGCATAGGTTTTTTTGGTGGTCTGGTTGCCGGCTTCGTCTTCCTCAATGGTTGTCTGATAACCTCTTTTTTGCTCAATGCCGCGGTCAAGGCGGAAAAGCAGTTCGTTTTTGCCGTAATGGAACATGTTCCGCAAATTGGTCGGTGGCGGTTTCCGGGCGGCCTGTTCGCCGGCTTGCACAAAGGGGAGCAGGTTTCGTATTTCCCATGACGCAAGTCCGTCAATCAGTTGCAGTTCATATATGGTCTGCATGTTCCCCGTGCTGTATATGTAGTAAAGTATGTTGTCTATTTGCATGTCCGAGAGGAATTGCAGTTTTTTCAAATCGCTTTCGGTGGCCGTGTTGAGGTTGATGGGAGATTGCGAAAGCGCATACAAATCTTCGAAAAAGGTGGTGAAATCCAATTCCTCTTCGCTTTCTTCGGACAGTTGTTCGTATATGTCGGCAATGATTTGTTCTATTTGCACGTCCGGATCCGGCTGTGCGATCGTGCGTAAGGGAACCAGAGCGAGGAGCAATATGTAACAGTTGCCTTTCACGTTCCGTTCATTTGAGTTTGTAACTGAGATTGCCGAGCAGGTTTACTCCCAAGATCGGATGCAGTTCGCTGTTCAGGTCGAAACTGAACCCGCCGAAGTGCAAGCCGAATCCCAAGCAGCCCACAAAGTATTCAGATCCGTAGCCGCCTATTTTCAGCGTGAACTGCTCGACCATGTCCCATTCAAACCCTGTAGCGAAACGGAAATTGCTGCTTACTTCCTTGTCTATCTGGGTTGACCAGCGGAAATCGTCGGCAAAGCACAGGTTGGTGCCGAGCGAAAAGAGCGATGGCAGCCGCTTTTCCACATAGTCGGTGCGCAAATTCTGTTGGTACGGATTGAACGCGTGAAAACCGAGTGTGAAATTGGCGGTCAGATGTGCCGTCATGCCCACTTGGGGTATGAATGCGTATTGATAACCGGCCTCGTCCGAAAAATAGCTGGCATACAGATTTCCTTGCACGCCCATTGAGAATTTGTCGCCGAAATTGCGCGACAGGGCAACGCCCGCCAGCATCTCGTTGTATTTGCTGTATCCGAAATGCGAAACGCCGATGCCCACATTCACAATCTCACTGGTAAAAGCCGCCTGAACCAGCTTGGTGGACAATTCCGGGATCAGGTATTTGTTTTCGATTTGCATGGCGGCCTGCCATCTCTCGGGTTGTATCAGTGTGGCCGGATTGCTGAAACACGACCACACATCCGTGCGCGCCACGGTTGTGTTGGCTATCGGTGTGCCGGCCGGAATGATGTCTGTAACTTGAGCGGCAGCCCGGCAGGACAGGCCGGTGAGCATGATGAAGAGCATTTTGAGTTTCATGGCTGTCGTTCTTAAAAAAACATGAGCCAAATGTACAAAAAAATAATAAAACCTATTGGTTGAATTAAAATTTTTCATAATCCGGC
>CAYUYS010000075.1:0-8821 GCA_964449415.1 uncultured Paludibacteraceae bacterium
CGGCCATGTTGGCATTGAATGTATCGGCTGATGTATTAAATGGCTTTTTGCTTGTGGATGAAAGTTTGCGTACCACAATCAGAGTTACGGACATGCGTAATACGATGCTGTACGATGAATTCCAGTATATCTATGAGCAAAATCCGGAAAAAACCAAGGAATGGCTGGACAAGGCAGTACGAGTAAAGGCAAAGTCGGATAGCTTGTTCAATTATCTTCAGAATTTTAAATATGAAATGGTAAAGATGGCCGATGGAGCCAAGACAGACCCGAATCTGGAAACAATCCTAAATCTTTCCAATACGGATGTTACGGGAACGTATGGGCTGGTTCGGCGGCATGGTATAGAACTGAAGGAAGAAATATCCAAATACAAAGATTTTCTGATTTCCTTTGTCGAGAACGATACGGCAAGAGCAAGACGCTATGAAGTTATTTTTGATACTCCTGACAAGCGTTCGCATACGGGAGAGATGGTGTCGTGGGAAGCCAGTATATTTGAGAGCATGCCTTTGGGAGCAACTGTCACCATCTTGACCAAGATCCAAAATGATATCCGTACCATAGAGAGTGATTTGATCAACTATCTGAAAAACCAGACCGATGCCTTGGATTTCCGTGTAAACAAAATAGAGGCTTTGGTTGTTCCCAGTTCAAAATATGTGATTAAGGGAGGCAAATACAGTGCTCAGATAGTTTTGTCTGCTGTCGATTCTACCAAAGTGCCGCAAATTTTTGTCGATTCGCACCAGTTGGAATCCGATGGATTGTATGAAATCTCGTGTGGTGCTACCGGTTCCTTCAATTATTCCGGTTATATCCAAATGCAGAAAAACGATGGTTCCATGGTACAATATCCATTTAACAGTGAATATATTGTAGGAGAACCCAGCGTTACCATTTCCAATACGGACTTGAATGTAGTATATCGTGGGTATGACAACAAATTCAGTATATCCGTGCCGGGCGTAGCCAATGAAAAGGTCAAAGTTGAGGTGGCAGGCGCTACGTGCCGTCCATCAAGAGGAGGCTGGATTATACGTCCGAATGATTCGAACAGGGAAGTGACAATCCGGGTGTTGGCAGAAGTGGACGGCAAGTTGCAGTCTATGGGAAGCAGCGTATATCGTGTAAAGCCATTGCCCAGGCCGATGGCTTTTTTGAATGCAGGCGAGAACAAGCTGTACAGTGAGGGTAATATTCCCCGCAACGCATTGATAAGCGGGAATTCTTTTCTGGAAGCCAGCTATGGCCCCGATGGTCTGTTGAATCTGGACTTTAAAATTACCGGATTTACACTGATGACCGATTATGGTACGACTGAGGTGAGAGGCAATAAGTTTACGAGTGCGCAGTTGCAGCAACTGAGACAGCTCAAAAAGGGTGCATTGGTCAATATCGTAAATATAAGAGCAGCCGGTCCGGATGGTAAGGAACAGCGTTTGAGTGCGATTCCGTTAAAGATGCAGTAAACCCTGTCAAAAGGGATAAATGATATATGAATATGAAAAAAATCAGTTTGATAGTGCTCTTTGTAGGCACATCCTTGTTTGCCGGAGCTCAGGAGGCTTTGTCTTTTTTTGACGAAAAAGGAGGGATTAGAGCGGAGACGATTGAATTAAGCCAGTTGGCAGATACGTTGATAACCACTTTTCATCGGGCGGATGATGTGGTGTGGGCTCGTGTTGTCTATCGGATTATAGATATGCGCTACAAACAGAATTTTCAGTTGTATCATCCGACAAACCCAGATGACCCGGAATACAAGAGTCTTTTCAAACTAATGTTGGATGCCATCACGGATGGTCTTCCCGTCTATCGGAAATTGCCGGATGACGTTAAGCCTTCTTTTGCAAATCCCCTTTCACCTTTGGAGATTGCCAGCATTTTGATGACGGGAGACCCGTTGAGCGATGACACGGATTGGGATATCAGCGCTTCCGGCGATTTTTTGCTCAACTATGATTCCGTTGCGAATAAGTTGACTTTCAATAATTACTCTTATGGTGGTTATGTGCGTAATCAGGTAAAATTCCTGGTGCAGCAAGTGTATTTCTTTGACAAGCATACTTCACGGCTACATTCCAAAATACTGGCACTGGCTCCTTTGCACTCGGAAAGGGTTACGCTGGTAGACAACAATATCATGCAATATCTTTGGCAATCGATAAAGTTCTGGGTGTCGTATGATCAGTTCAGACCGTATTTGGCACAGCAACCGATTATTCCGAACGGCAATGATAAAGCAAGGGTCACCTATGACGAATACTTTATGAAGAATCTGTATTTCAGCTATCTGCTGGGTGACAGCAATATGTACAGCCGAATGTTGCTGGATTATGCAACCACAGAGAAAGATATTGTGAAAGAACAGGCGCGTATAGAGGCAGAACTGCTTAATTTTGAGATAGATCTGTGGGAAAATTAGTTTGTTGATTGCAAAAAAAGGCAACAGAGAGTTGCCTTTTTCTTTTCATAAAACTAAAAATGGCATTGTTATGAGAAAGGGTCGTCACAGTTTCTTCAACATGTATTTTACGACCACCATTAGCATTACTTTAGTCTTGTTCTTGTTGGGCTTGGTGGGTTCTATTCTGCTGTTTGCGAATGTTGTCAGCGCGGAACTCAAGGAAAAGGTGTCTTTGTCACTCGTGCTGAACGACAGCATAGGGCAGCCGGAAGTGGAACGCATCACGCGGTTGTTGACGGTTTCACCGTATGCAAAGTCCGTAACGTACGTTTCCAAAGAGGATGCTTTGCAGGAATACATAGCGAAGTTGGGTGAAGATCCGGCCGACTTTTTAGGTTATAATCCCTTACTGGCATCACTCGAAGTCTCCTTGAATGCAGCTTATGCGCATGTAGACAGCATCCGATTGATAGAAACCAAACTGAAACCTTTTACCGGCATTAAGCGGTTCGTATATCATCAGGAATTGATTAATGCCATAGATGCAAATGTTCGGCTGATTTCTTGGCTTTTGCTCGGATTGGCTGGCATAATGCTGGTTTTTTCATTGGTTCTGATAAACAACACGATCCGTCTAAGCGTTTATTCCAAGCGTTTTATTATTCACACCATGCGGTTGGTGGGCGCAACACCGTGGTTTATACGTGCGCCCTTTGTAAAAAAGCACATGTTGGTCGGCTTTATCGCTTCAATATTGGCATTAGGCCTGCTGTGCGCGTTGGGCTATTATTTGCGTCAGGAGTTCAATATCTCTTTTGTCGCAGTCGATTATGCGGCAATGGGTATGCTGTCGACAGGTTTGTTGCTTGTTGGTTTGCTGATAACATTTTTCTCATCGTATATGGCGGTTGGCAGATACATACGCCTCAAAACAGATGAGTTGTATTATATTTGATTTGTCTTAAGTTAATGAGTTGTAAAAATGGAACGTAACAATTTTTTTAATCTGGGTAAAACCAATATGTTACTGATAGCTGTTTCCTTTGCTGTCATAGTTGTGGGTTTTGTGTTGACTGCCGGTGTGGAAAGCGGTGCGGAATATAACCCGGATATATTTGCTGCACGTCACGTAACAGTGGGTCCAATGATATCGTTTGCCGGTTTTGTATGTATGATAATTGCCATTTTGTATAAGAAGAAAGAAAAATGAATTGGTTCGAGGCATTGGTTTTGGGTTTGGTGCAGGGGTTGACGGAGTTTCTGCCGGTTAGCAGTAGCGGACATTTGGAAATAGGGCAGGCCTTGTTGGGGAGTGCGAGTGAAGATAATCTGACATTTGCGATTGTTGTTCATGCCGCGACGGTGTTGAGCACAATCGTGATTTTGTGGAAGGAAATTGTCGGCCTGTTTAAGGGAACTTTCTCTACACGGCAGTGGAACGAAGAAAAAAGCTATGTTGCCAAGATACTGCTTTCCATGATACCCATTCTGATTGTCGGCCTGTTTTTCAAGGATGAGATTGAGGCGCTGTTCGGTTCCGGTTTGCTGCTTGTGGGTTGTTGCCTGATTATCACAGCCGTTTTGCTGACGTTTGCCTATTTTGCCAAACCACGCGAAAAAGAAACCATATCTTATATAGATGCGTTTATCATTGGTGTTGGGCAGGCTTGCGCCGTAGTGCCGGGGCTTTCGCGTTCAGGAACAACCATTGCAACCGGTCTTGTTTTGGGCAACAAGAAAGAAACTGTTGCACAGTTTTCTTTTCTCATGGTATTGGTGCCGATTTTGGGTGAAGCATTGCTGGAAACGATCGACTTGTTGCAAGGAAACAGCCTGGGTGCCGGCATCCCGCTGTTGTCGTTGCTGGTCGGTTTCTTGTCGGCGTTTGTAGCAGGATGTTTTGCGTGCAAGTTTATGATAAACCTTGTTAAAAAAGGAAAGCTTATATACTTTGCCATATATTGTGTGCTTGCGGGCGCATTTGCTGTCATCTATTCGCTGATATAACTGCATGGATTTTAAGGAAGGAGAAGTATTGTGTTTTTATAAGCCGTACAAATGGACGTCGTTCGCTTTGGTTAACAAGGTCCGTTGGACGATTTGCAGGCATATAGGTGAAAGAAAGTTGAAGGTAGGGCATGCCGGCACGCTTGATCCGTTGGCGACCGGCGTATTGGTTGTGTGTACGGGAAAGAAAACGAAAATGATAGATTCGTTTCAGTATGCTACCAAAGAATATGTGGCAACCTTGCAATTGGGCGCTACGACCCCTTCTTTTGACTTGGAGCATGACATTGATGCGACTTATCCGACAGCGCATATTACGCGGGAGCTGATAGAGCAAATCTTGCCTCGTTTCACGGGTGAAATCTGGCAGGTGCCGCCTGCTTATTCAGCTGTGAAAATTGAAGGCAAGCGTGCATACGACTACGCCAGAAAAGGCGAAAATGTGGATATCAAGCCCAAATTGCTGGTGATCGACGATATTGAGTTGCTCGGTTTTGAGGAAATGCGGCTGACCATACGTGTGGTGTGCAGTAAGGGCACTTATATCCGTGCGCTGGCGCGGGATATTGGCAAGGCATTGGGTTCCGGTGCGCACCTGACGGCCTTGGAACGCACACGGGTAGGCGACTTTCGGATAGAGAATTGTCTGACAGTGGAAGCGTTTGAGCAAATGCTCGAAACAGATACGAGAAATATAAAACAACAAATATAGCAGCTATGAAATTATCTCAGTTTGCCTTTAAATTGCCGGAGGAGTTAATCGCTCAGCATCCATCCACGCACAGGGATGAATGCCGCATGCTGGTTTTGCATCGCAAGACCGGTGAAATAGAACATCGTGTTTTTCATGAGATTATTGACTATTTTGATGAGCACGACCTGTTCGTTTTGAACGACACCAAGGTTTTCCCGGCCCGCTTGTATGGAAACAAGGAAAAAACCGGCGCACAGATAGAGGTGTTCTTGTTGCGTGAGCTGAACCGCGATTTGCGTTATTGGGATGTCCTTGTGGAGCCTGCACGCAAAATAAGGATAGGAAATAAACTGTATTTTGGAAATAACGACTCGATTGTTGCTGAGGTAATTGATAATACGACCTCGCGTGGGCGAACCTTGCGCTTTCTGTATGATTCCGATTATGATACTTTTCGCAAGAACCTGTTCGCTTTGGGTGAAACACCGCTTCCACGCTATATCAAAAGGCCTGTTGAACCGGACGATGAAGAAAACTACCAGACGATTTTTGCTAAAAACGAAGGCGCGGTGGCAGCTCCCGCAGCGGGTTTGCATTTTAGTCGCTCTTTGTTCAAACGGATGGAAATCAAAGGTATTGATACGGTTTTTCTGACATCGCATGTGAGCCTCGGCAATTTCAAGAGTATCGATGTGGAAGATCTGACCAAGCATAAGATGGATTCCGAGCAAATGCTTATTACACAGGAACTGGTAGACAGGGTGTCTGAAGCACACGCCCGTGGCAACAATATTTGTGCGATTGGAACGGATGTCATGCGTGCTTTGGAGACGGTTGTCGGCACGGATGGACACATCAAGGCCTACGATGGGTGGACAAACAAATTCATTTTCCCGCCTCACGACTTTACAGTCGCCAACTGCATGGTGGCCAACTTCCAGCAGCCCTATTCCACCTTGCTGATGCTGACGGCGGCTTTCGGCGGATATAATCATGTCATGCGTGCCTACGATGTTGCCGTCAAGGAACAATACAAGTTTGGCGATTATGGCGATGCCATGCTTATTGTGGATAGATAAGTAAAATTACCAGTCTATCGGCGTATGGCCGTGTTCCGCAAGGTATTTGTTGGCGGCGGAAAAATGCCCGCAACCGATAAATCCGCGGAAAGCCGACAGCGGCGATGGATGCACGGTTTTTAAAACCAGATGCTTTTGAGGGTCGATTACCGACCCTTTTTTTTGTGCATAACTTCCCCAAAGCATGAATACGATATGCTCACGCCGCGAGGCAAGTGCCTGAATGGCAGCATCCGTAAAGGTTTCCCAGCCTTTGTTCTGGTGCGAGCCGGCCTGATGTGCACGCACCGTCAGTGTCGCATTCAACAGGAGCACGCCCTGATGGGCCCAGCGTTGCAGATTGCCGCTCTGTGGCATGGGTTTGTGCAGGTCGCGCGCTATCTCCTTGAAGATATTCACCAACGACGGCGGAAATGCAATGCCATCATTCACGGAAAAACACAACCCGTGTGCTTGCCCATAACCGTGGTAAGGGTCTTGCCCGATAATGACCACTTTGACCTTGTCGAACGGGCAGCTGTCGAAAGCATTGAAAATCAAACGGGCCGGCGGGAAGACCTGTGCTGTTTTATACTCTTGGCGGACAAAGTCAGTCAGACGGACAAAGTAATCCTTGTCAAACTCGGCTTGTAAAGCCACCTTCCATGTCGGGTCGATGCGGACATCCATGTTTTCCAAATACTAAAATGTTTGTGGTTCAGCTGTGGCAAAAGTAGGAAAAAATAGTTGGATATGCCCAACAAAAATAGCTCAGCAAGCAAGCCTCTCCCTGTCGTCATAATCTTTCACGGCACTTGTTGCATGCAATCCGTGCGTTTTTGCGTCATTTTTCCACCTGAATGAGCTATATTTCAACGTGCTTTTCCGGCTGTGAAGCTACTTTTGCGTTGTCGCACCACATCATAACCGGACAGCACGTGTACGCCTTGCCGCGATGGACGTTCTACCTAGTGAAGGCTGGCGACCGGGTGTTAAAGGTGGTTGTCCCTTAAGGACGTGTCGGGATTTTGTGTTACCTTTGGCCCGTGTGAAACCAAATAATATTTGAGCAATGATGAAAAAGACTGTCTGTTTGTGTTGTGTGTTGTGTGCATGGGCGCTTGCCGCACAGGAAAAGCCGGCCGTGCTGCCGATGGAGCAGGGCGTTTACGAACCTACATGGGAATCGTTGGCCCAATACGAAGTACCCGAATGGTTTCGCGATGCCAAGTTCGGCATTTGGGCACACTGGGGGCCGCAATGCGAGCCTGAAGCCGGCGACTGGTATGCCCGGCATATATATTACCCCGGACACTGGCAACACGATGTGCATTTGCAGAAGTACGGCGACCCGGCCACCTTCGGCTTCAAGGATGTGATTCACGAGTGGAAAGCGGAGCGTTGGGAGCCGGATTCGTTGATACGCTTCTACAAAAGCGTGGGGGCGCGTTACTTTATGGCATTGGCCAACCACCACGATAACCTCGACTTGTGGGACAGCGAATACCAGCCCTGGAACTCGGTGAATGTGGGGCCGAAAAAGAATATCGTGGGCACTTGGGCGGCATTGTGCCGCCAATACGACCTGCCCTTCGGTGTGAGCATCCATGCCTCGCATACGTGGACGTGGATGGAAGGCGCGCAGGCCTTTGATGCTACACTGACGGCTGCCGACGGCATCGGCACGTGGTGGGAAGGCTACGACCCGCAAGACTTGTACGAACAACGCCACGCGCGCAGCAAGGACAGCGAGCGCGTGGACTTTATCCATTGGCAGTGGGACTGGGGGAACGGTGCCGCAGAGCCGGACGAGGCCTACCTGACGAAGTTCTACAACCGAACCTTGGATGTCGTAAACAAATACGAGCCGGCGGTGATTTACTTTGACGACACGGCCCTGCCCTTTTACCCAATAAGCGACGTCGGACTGAAGATAGCGGCGCACGTCTACAACAAAAGCCGGAAGGCGCACAACGGCGTAGTGCAAGCCGTTATCATGGGGAAGAAACTGACGGACGAGCAGAAGGATGCCATGCTGTGGGACGTGGAGCGCGGCGTTCCCGACCGCATGCAGGCCAATGCGTGGCAGACATGCACGTGCTTGGGCGACTGGCATTACAACCGCGGGCTGTACGAGCGCGACGGATACAAATCGGCGGCTACGGTAGTGAGGATGCTGGTGGACATAGTCAGCAAGAACGGCAACCTGCTGCTGAGTGTGCCGCTGCGCGGCGACGGCTCCATCGACGAAAAGGAAGTAGCCATCCTGCAGGACATCAAGGCTTGGATGGACGTGAACGGCGAGAGTATCTACGGCACCCGACCATGGACGATCTTCGGCGAAGGGCCTACGGCAGAGGCGGCCAACCCCCTAAACAGCCAGGGGTTCAACGAAGACAAGAGTGCGTATTCAGCGTCCGATATTCGTTTTGTCCAAAAGGACGGCAGGCTGTACGCCACAGCCTTGGGCTGGCCGGAAGACGGGACAGTGCGCATCAGCTCCCTGTCCACCGGCTCGGAACATTGCCCCGCCAAAATCAAACAAGTAGAACTGCTGGGATATGGCAAGGTGGCCTTCAGCCGCGATGCGTCGGCACTGACTGTCCGCCTGCCGGCGGATGCCCCTAAGAGCATCGCGCCGGTGCTGATGAT
>CAYUYS010000076.1:0-8761 GCA_964449415.1 uncultured Paludibacteraceae bacterium
CCGTAGGGTAGGGGGGTGTTGCTATTCCGTTTTGACGTTGCTTGTCAGCGAGTTGTAAATCAACTGCCGCAACTCCATCCGTTGTGTGGCCACATCCGTGCGCTCGGCCGGCTTGAAGTCCTCCGCGTACTTGCATTTGGCCAGACGGATACGCATGTCATCCAAGTTTCCCTTCACATCCACGCCAATGCGCAGGGGCTTCAGCAGCGAAATGTGGTAGTCGAAGGTCATGTCCAGATTGTGCCTGCCGCCTACAGCCGCCTGATACTTGTCCATCGCCACCAGGAACGGATAGATGTCCAGCTCATTGCGGAAAATGGTCATGTCGGCCGAGATGCTGTCCACCAGATTCTCCGTCTTTTTGTTGAACAACAGTAGCTTGGCTATGTCGGAAAAGGTCTCGCCATCCAGCAGCACCAGATTATAGCCGCGAATGGACGACGCTCCGCGCAAAGTGGACTTTTTCAGGTTGTAGTTGCCGTCCAGATAGGTTTCCGCGGCGATGTGGAACTCAGCCTGCCCCTTGAAGGAACGCAACATGGGCAATATGGAGTCCACTTCCGGAATCATGTCTATCAACTCTTCGATGAGGATGTCCAACATGTGGTAGTCCAACCCGAGGTACAGGTGGTTCTTGCGCGGTGTTTTGTACATGGCCGTCAGTTGCAGGCGGGCTGCGTTGCACACAAATCCCATTTCCTCCAGAATGAGCGTGCCATCTTCCACGTACAGGTTGCCGCCCAGGTTGCGCACCAGCTGTTTGCCCACCACCGCCTCCTTTATGTCCGTGTGCAAGGTCAGGTTCACGCCCTTTGGCACCATGTAGGGGTCCGGCTCCGAGGCAGTTTCTTCCGTCGCAGTGGTTTCCTCCACCTGCGCGGTCTCCACCACCGTCGAGTCCGTGTCCGCGCCCATGCCGCTCGTCCATTCCATTAGCTGGTTCACGTCGGTCCGGTCCGACACAAAATCGAGCTCGCCCGTAAGCGTTCCCCTGCCTGCCAGCCAGTCGGCTATGTTCTGTATCTCGCCCTTCAGCCGGAAGTCGGAGTTGCCGAGTACAATGCTGCTTTCGTCAATCGTAAAACGGCGGTTGTTGAAATTGAACCGGATATTCGGAATAACTATCGCCTCCGGGAAGGCGGTCGTGTTGATGTTGCCGTTCTGCAAGTCGATATCCAAACGCGGGTTCCATTGCAGCAGCAGGTTTTCGCCGGCGGCGTTGTGGTAGGCGTTGGCAACCAGTCCCAGATGTTGGGTTTCCGCCTGCACGAAAGTGCCCATCCTTGCCTCCAAAGCCGTACAGTCATAGTCCACACGCAAGCCCGGTTGTGATTTGTCCTGCCGGGTGCCTGTCAAACCCACCTTCAGCGAGGGGTTTTCTATGCGTGCGGAAATGGTGTCCATACTGCCCTTCAGCTCCGTCATGGCCACATCTGCCGCGATGAAAGGCAGGGCCGTCGAGTCCTGCATGTCCATACGGACAAAGGCATGGCCGTTGGGGTTCTGCAGCTCCGCTGACATGTCATCCATGCCGGCGGCCAGACCGTCCAAACCGAAATCGCAGGCCACGGACAGATACCGTTCGTCCGCCAGAACGTCCGACAACTGCACACGAAACTTGGAGGCCTGCAAAACGGCGGTCAGGGCCGTTCCCTGTTTCATGTCCAGTCCATTGCAAGCCAGCTGCACGTTGGCAAAACCGACATGTTCGTTGGCCGGCTTCCGGTTCGGAATCGTCAGTTCCAGGCCGGTCTTCCGCATATTCACCTGCAAGCTGTCATAGACAACGGCCAGACCGTCCGTCGCGAATTTCCCGTTGATGCGCATGCGCCCCACGTCCATTTTCTCCAACTGTTGCATGGAAAAAGCAGCCGTCAGCCGGCCATCAAGCATGCCTTGCACGGACATATCCATGTCTTCCGGCAAAAGCGGCTGCAGTTCCGGCAGATGCAGACGGGCGTTGCACTGCAAATCGAACAGCATGTTGTCCGACAACAACCGGTCCACCCTGCCCGACAAATCGACCGATGAACGACCTGTTTTGGCCGTCGCCGCATTCAGGCGCAGCCAAGCCGAGTCGGTACAATTCATATCCACATGTGCCTGCACATCCAATTGCAAATCGCTCAGGCGGTACGGTATCTCCGGCATGGAGAAAAGCCCTTCGTCTAACAGTACATGGGCCGTTACCAAGGGCATGAGCGAGTCGGTGAACGTGCCGGAAACCTGCCCGGAAAGGCTCAACATCCCCGCCGCTTCCAAACCGGCCGGCAAAAGATCCAGCCCGGCAGGCACTAAGGCCAGCAAAGGCTCAACCTGCCAGTCCGTGCAGCGGTAGGCCATGTCGAGCACTATCTCGTTTTCAGACATGGCCGCGCTGCCATCCAAGACCAGCACATACTCGTTCAGCCCGACCGACGCTTGCTGCAAAAGCACCCGCATATCGTTCAGATCGGCTTCGAACGGCACTTTCAGGGCCAGCGACGCATGTTGCAGGTAGTCCGTGCTGTCCATGCGGAACGACAAGTCCGGGATGGACAAGGTCAACAACGATTTGGCTACATTGTCGCGCAAGTCCAGCTGCATGTCCGCTTTCATGCCGGACACGGCCGCCGATATATGCGACGACAAATCGGTGTAAGTGGCCTGAATGTCGCGCAAAGCTATCTTCTGCAACTCGATGACTTCAAAGGGCAAACTGAAAGCGGTCGTATCGCTCGCCGTCGTGTCCGTCACAAACACATCGTAGTTGGCCGTGCCGTCGGCATCCACGAAGATGTTGGCACGCAAGCCATCCAGCCGCAAACCGTTCAGGACAATGCTGCTGTTTTTCCACAGCTCGCGCAAATTGACTTGCGCAATCAGTTTGTCGACATAGGCCACCGTGTCTGAGGGCGCGGCCGGAAGCGGATTTTGCAACAAGACACGGTCAATGCGCAACCCGAAATGCGGGAACGTGCTGAAGAACGTCAGTTCCACGCTGCCTATTTCATGCGGACAAGTAACCAGCTCCGCGGCATAGTTGCGCACAATCGGCGTTAGTTTTTCCGGCGTGAAAACAATCCACACGACAATGCCGGCAGCCAACAACACGGCCACAAGCAGCGACAACAGCGTCCATCCGATAATTTTCCAAACCTTTTTCATATCTCCCTCCTAAAAAAAAAGCCGGACAAGAGCATAAACATCCCCCGTCCGGCCATCTGGTTTTCTTAATTTACTTTGGTAAAACTGTAAGCATTGCCGTAATCGTCCTCGTAAGCCAGCGTCGTTTCGGTCAAAGTCGTCAGTGTATACACCTTCGGAACCGACTCACCACCCGTTATCTCGATAATGTGGATATGCGTCAGGGACGAGTTGGTGAAAGACAGTTCCCATCGGAAGCTCTGCGCTTCGTCTTCCGTGACATCATCCGCCGTGTCCCATGTGGCACCATAACCATCGCTGTCGTAACGCCAGTATTCCGTTCCGGAACGCCATTTACCGATAATCAGACTTTCGTCTTCAATGATTTCACCTCCACTGTTCAAATCGCAGGAAGTAAACGTGCATGCGACCCATACGCAAGCAAACAAGAGATACACAAACCGTTTCATAAATTTTCCGTATTTTTATTGTTTGATAATGTAGCCGACAAAGGTAGGGTTTTTCTACTAAAAACCAATTGCCAAACGTAAAAAAAACAGTATCTTTGCCCGCCGATTTTATGAGAGCAGCCTTACAACATAGAATTTTGATTCTCGATGGTGCCATGGGAACGCAGATTCAGCGTTACCATTTGCGCGAAGAAGACTATCGGGGCGAACGTTTTGCCAACTGCACGGCATTGCAACGCGGCAACAACGACTTGTTGTGCCTGACACAGCCGCAAATCATTTCGGAAATCCATCGGGCCTACCTGGAAGCCGGCGCGGACATTATCGAAACCTGCACGTTCAACGCGCAGCGCATCTCGATGGAAGAGTACGGTCTGGCCGACCACGTGCGGGAAATAAACTTGGCCGCAACCAAGCTGGCACGGGCTGCCGCCGATGCCTTCACCGCCCGCAATCCCGAAAAGCCGCGTTTCGTTGCCGGCTCCGTCGGCCCGACACCCAAAACCTGCTCCATCTCTCCCGATGTAAACAACCCGGCCTACCGCTCGCTCACCTTCGATGCTTTGGCCGATGCCTATACGGAGCAAATGACTGCGCTCATCGAGGGGGGCGTTGATGCGCTGCTGATAGAAACCATTTTCGACACGCTCAATGCAAAAGCGGCCATTTATGCCGCGCACCAAGCCATGGAGCAATGCGGCAAACGTGTGGAAATCATGCTGTCGGCCACCGTGGCCGATGTTTCCGGCCGCACCTTGTCCGGACAAACCATAGAAGCGTTCATGGCATCGGTTGCACACGCCGGAATGCTTTCCATCGGGTTGAACTGCTCGTTCGGCGCGGCACAGCTGAAGCCTTATCTGCAGGAAATCAGCAAACGCGCGGATTGCTATGTCAGCGCATACCCGAACGCCGGTTTGCCCAACGAGATGGGATTGTACGACGAAACGCCGGACAGCATGGCCGCACAAGTCAAGCAATACATTGACGAACAATTGGTAAATATAATCGGCGGTTGCTGCGGTACGTCGCCCGCACACATTGCCGCCTACGGCAAACTGATAGAAAAAGCCGTCCCGCGCAAACCGCAACCCAAAAACACGCGCCTGCAATTGGCGGGACTGGAATTGATTGAGATGTAACAAAACGCTTCCTCGCGACAGGAACCGGTCTTTTGAATTATGGAAATATTGCTCACAAATGATGATGGCTACCAAGCCAAAGGACTGCAAACACTTGTCAAACTCATGCGCCCTTTGGGCAAGGTAACGGTGGTTGCTCCCGATGGCCCGCGTTCCGGACAATCAAACGCGCTTACGGCCACAGCGCCCATACGGTTGCGCTTATTGCAAGAAACTGACCATCTGCGCATGTTCATAACCAACGGCACGCCGACCGATTGCGTAAAACTGGCACTGAACGAACTCTTTACCGAAAGGAAACCGGACCTGCTTGTTTCCGGCATCAACCACGGTTCCAATGCCGCTATCAACGTTATCTATTCCGGCACTATGGGAGCCGTTTTCGAAGGGTGTGCAAACGGCCTTCTGTCCATCGGCTACTCGCTGTACGACCACGACCCGAACGCTGATTTCTCGGCATTCGAACCCTACATAACCTCCATTACAAAACAAATGCTGGCCCAAGGCCTTCCGTACGGCACCTGCCTGAACGTGAACGCCCCGAAGGGGAAGATAAAAGGCATAAAGACCGCACGCCAATGCGAAGGACACTGGATCAAAGAATTCGACAAACGGATAGACCCTGCGGGAAATCCCTATTTCTGGATAACCGGCTGCTTCCAAAACCACGAACCTGCAGCAACCGACACGGATGAAGCTGCACTGTCCGACGGCTACATCTCTGTTGTCCCGACCAAGATAGACATGACGGACTACGATTTGTTGGACAGACTGAAGTTCGAATCATAAACCACAAACTCTTGCAACGTCTCGACAAATATTGGCTCGGCATAGTTGTCGGCATATTGCTGCCGGCACTTTTTGCAATCGCATACATAGAGCGCATGGGGCTGTGGAATGTGTTGCTGGAACACCGGATGTACAGCGTGCTGAACAAACTGCTTCTGGTGGCCGTCTTCCCGAACATGGCCTTGCTTTTCTTGTTTTACAGGGCCGACACGTGGAAATTAGCCAAAGGAATCATTATCGGAGCCATACCCTACCTGATCATGGCATTTATCGCTAACTTCATTTGACAACAACATGAAATACTTTATCATAGCCGGCGAAGCCTCCGGAGACTTGCACGCTTCCCATCTGATGCGCGAGCTGAAAATGCAAGACACCCGGGCAGACTTTGTATGCCTCGGAGGCGATAAAATGGCGGCGCAAGGAGGCAAACTTGTCCGCCACTACCGCGATATGGCTTTCATGGGCTTTATCAGCGTGGTGAAAAACCTGCACAAAATCTCCGACAACTTCCGGCAAGCCAAACAAGCCTTGCTCGCTTACCGGCCCGACGTAGTCATTCTGGTCGATTATCCCAGCTTCAACCTGAAAATGGCAAAGTTCGTCAAGAAGCATTTGCCGGAAACGCCCGTCGACTATTACATCTCCCCGAAGCTGTGGGCCTGGAAAACATTCCGGATACGGGACATCAAGAAATACATCAACCACATGTACACCATATTCCCCTTCGAAACCGAGTTTTACGCCCGCTTCGGCTACCGGGTGGATTATGTGGGCAACACGCTGCAAGCAGTAATCGCGGAGCGTCCTAATCAGGCGGAAGACCCGAAAACGTTTGCAGAACGCAACCGTTTGGCTGTCAAACCCATAATTGCCTTGCTGGCCGGAAGCCGCATGCAGGAAATAAGCAAATGCCTGCCCATCATGCTGGAAGCCGCAAAAGCATTTCCCGAATACCAGCCCGTGATAGCCGGCGCACCGGGCATAGCGCCCGAGTATTACCGCACGCAGGCCGGCCAAACACCCGTCGTATTCGGACAGACGTACGAATTGCTGCAACAAGCGCAGGCAGCCATTGTCAATTCCGGCACCGCAACACTCGAAACCGCGCTTATCGGCACGCCGCAAGTAGTCGTGTACCACGCGGCAGGCGGACGGTTCGCCATGCTGCTGAAAAGACTCTTTATCAAGACAAAATACATCTCGCTGGTAAATATCATGGCCGGCAAGGAAGTGGTCAAGGAACTGATAGCACACCTCTTCACCGCACAAAACGTGCAACGGGAAGTGGCGCGCCTGCTCCGGGACGACGCGTACCGGGCAAACATGCAGCTGGCGTATCAAACCATAAAGGAGAACATAGGAACAGATAAGGCCGCCCACAAAGCAGCTTGTTTGATCATTAACCGATATAAGAAACAGGAAGAAATAAGATAAATATGCAACCGGAATACATTTTCGAAACAAGTTGGGAGGTATGTAACAAGGTAGGCGGCATCTACACGGTACTATCCACAAGGGCAGCGACGCTGCAAAAGACAAACAAAGACAAGGTCATTTTCTTCGGGCCGGATATATGGCAAGGCAAGGACAACCCCTATTTCACCGAATCCGCCTCCTTGCTGAAAGGCTGGAAAAAAGCCGCCTCCGCCAACGGATTGCAGCTGCGGATAGGCCGGTGGAACATTCCCGGCAAGCCCATTGCCGTACTGGTGGACTTCCGCTCCTTTTTCCCACAGAAAAACGAAATATACGGCCACGTGTGGGAACGCTTTGGCGTGAACTCCATAGCCGCATACGGCGATTATGACGAGTCGTCCATGTTCGGATATGCTGCCGGCGCGGCCATGGTGAGCTATTACAAATACCACAACCTGAGCAGAAACAACCCGACCGTGGCACATTTCAACGAATGGATGACCTCGTTCGGGCTGTATTATGTCAAGGAATACGAACCGCGCATTGCCACCTTGTTCACCACACACGCCACCTCCATCGGCCGCTCCATTGCCGGCAACCAAAAGCCGCTGTACGACTACCTGCACGAATACAACGGCGACCAAATGGCCGAAGAACTGAACATGGTTTCCAAACACAGCACGGAAAAACGGGCGGCACACTTAGCCGACTGTTTCACCACCGTAAGCACAATAACCGACCGCGAATGCGAACAATTGCTCGAAAAGAAGGCGGATATAGTTACGCCAAACGGCTTTGAAGCCAACTTTGTGCCTGCGGCCAAACTGTTCGCGGAAAAGCGCAAGCAGGCACGCGACAAGATACGGGCCGTAACCGAAGCCCTGACAGGCGAACCGATTGCGCCCGATGCCTTGTTTGTGGCAACAAGCGGCCGCTACGAATACAAGAACAAAGGCATAGATGTGTTTATAGAAGCACTCAAACGGCTGAACGACAAACACTACCTGAACCGCGAAATCGTGGCCTTCATTGCCGTTCCGGCCCACATATCCGGGGCGC
Organism: uncultured Paludibacteraceae bacterium; assembly: GCA_964449415.1. Lineage (GTDB taxonomy): Bacteria > Bacteroidota > Bacteroidia > Bacteroidales > Paludibacteraceae > CALUNA01. Next base: position 8,006 of record CAYUYS010000076.1, read on the forward strand.
GGGGCAGTTTGCAGGAAGCACTCCGCCGGCGGACTACGGTAGACTCGTGGAACAGATTCACCACGCACAAGCTGCACGACTACCAACACGACCCCGTCGTTTCGGCCCTGCGCTGGTTTCACTTGCTGAACCAGTCGGCAAACAAGGTAAAAGTCATTTTCGTGCCCTCCTACATCTGCGAAAACGACGGCATATTCAACTGTCCGTACTACGACTTCCTGATCGGATTCGACATAACCGTATTCCCCAGTTACTACGAACCCTGGGGCTACACGCCCTTAGAAAGCATAGCCTTTCACATCCCGACCATAACCACCGATTTGTCCGGCTTCGGCCGGTGGGTTTCCGAATACAGCACGGGCATAGAAAACGGCGTAGGCGTAATACACCGCTCCGACTACAACACGCACGATGTGGTGGAAACCATAGCCGACACCCTCATGCAATACGCCGGCATGAAAGCCAAACAACACGAACAAATCAGCAAGAAAGCCGCCGCCATTTCCAAAAAAGCCTTGTGGAAATCGTTTATACAATATTACTATAAGGCATACGAAATCGCCCTGCTGAAAAAGCAAGCCTAAGCGAAACCATCAGGGTGGCTGATGTGCACTCATCTAACCATTAGATGCGCCCTCATCTAACCATTAGATGTGCACTCATCTAACCATTAGATGTGCACTCATCTAACCATTAGATGTGCACTCATCACGATGTGTGATGAGCACTTATCACGATGTGTGATGAGCACTTATC